>NZ_JAGKSG010000015.1:0-113713 GCF_018119385.1 Massilia sp. AB1
GGGGGGGGGGGCCGCGCCCGCCGCCCCCCGCGGCGCGCATCAAGCCGCAGGCCGAGCCGCCCGCGCGCCGGCGCTGGTCCTGGCCCGAATGGGGCGCACTGGCCGCGACCCTGGTGCTCGGCATCCTGGTCGGCAAGGCCGGCCCGGGGGGCGGCGAGCCCGCCATCGCCGGCAACGGCGGCCAACTGGTGGCCCAGGGCGAACTGGCCGATGCGCTCGACCGGCAAGTTGGCGGCGCCAAAGGCGGCGCCGCCCGGGTCGGCGTCAGCTTCGCCTCCCGCGACGGCAACTATTGCCGCGGCTTCGTCTACGGCGCCTCGGCCGGCCTGGCTTGCCGCGAAGGCCAGGAGTGGCGCATTCCGGTGCTGTCCGAGACCTCGCCCCAGCTGGCAGGCAGCTACCGCCAGGCCGGCAGCGCCCTGCCCCCGGCCGTGCTGGACGCCATCGACGCCCGCATCGAAGGCGCGCCGCTGGATGCCGCCGGCGAGGAAGCCGCCCGCCAGCGTGGCTGGCGCAACACAGCGCCTGCCCGCTAAAGTTGCTTGCACGACAAATATCTAACAAGAAAAACTTTATCCCGTTACAATGATTGCTGATGGGCATGGTCCGGCGACGCGGCCGGAGCATGCCGTTTTCCTGTTTTCGGCAAGACTTACGGCGGATGAAGACTCGTACCTACCTGTTCCTGATGGCGGCGGCCATCCTGATCCCAGTGGCGCTCGCCTTCTGGATCGGGCTGTCCATGCTGCTCGACTGGGAACGCGAGTCGCGCATCAGCAGCGTCAAGGAGATGGCGCGCGCCACCGCCTTCCAGATCGACCGCGAGATCGCCGCCGCCGAATCCTCGCTGCGCGGCATTGCCCATTCCGAGAGCCTGCGCAGCAGCGACTACGCGCGCCTGCACCGCTGGGCCAGCTCGATCAACGAAGGCAACCTGTGGTCCTGGACCGTGCTGGCCGACCAGGAAGGCCGCGGCCTGTTCAATACCCTGGTGCCCTTCGGCACCCCGCTTCCCTCCACCACCGGCGCCTGGGCGGCCGAGGTCACGCCCGAGCGCGGCACGCGCGTGTCCGGCTACTTCGTCGGCACCATGGCCCAGCGGCCGACGGTGTCGGTCGACGTTCCGGCCGTGGTCGGCCCCGGCAAGCACTACATCGTCAGCCGGGTCTTCGACGTGCGCCATTTCGCGCGCATCCTCAACCACGACGCGCTCGGCCGCGACTGGGTGGTCGGCATCTTCGACGCCGCCGGCACCACCCTGGTGCGCAACCGCCACGCCGGCAGCACGGTGGGCAAACCCATGCGCCCGGATTTCCTGGCCGCTACCCGCGCCACCAGCAGCGGCGTGTTCCGCCACACCACCCATGACGGCGCCGAAGTCTATGGCGTGTTCACCCGTTCCCAGACCAGCAACTGGACGGTCGTGATCGGCGTGCCGGTGGCGGAAATCGAGGCCGCGGCGCGCACCGCCACCCTGTACGCGGCGCTGGCCCTGATGCTCCTGATGGGCCTGGCGCTCGCGGTGGCGGCCTTCCTCGGCAACAAGCTGGAAGCGGCGCTGCGCCACGCGGCCGCCGCGGCGCGCTCGCTGGGCCAGCGCGCCCTGCCGCGCCCGGCCCCGACCCGGGTCGAGGAAGTCGACGCCCTGCTCTCCGGCCTGCATCACACCAGCGAGGCCCTGGCCCGCGAAAGCTCCGTGCGCCAGGCCCTGCAGAACGAACGCGAACAGCTGCTGCTGAGCGAGCAGCACGCCCGCAAGCTGGCCGAAGGCCAGAGCCGCGCGAAAGACAATTTCCTGGCCATGCTGGGCCACGAGCTGCGTAATCCGCTGGCCGCCATCTCGGGCGCCATGGCGGTCCTCGACATGCCGGCCATCAAACCGGAAGTCGCCGCCAACGCGCGCGAGATCAGCCGGCGCCAGATGCGCCACCTGACCCGCATCGTCGACGACCTGCTCGACGTCCAGCGCATCCTGTCCGGCAAGATCGTGCTCCAGCACACGCGGGTCGACCTGGCCGACATCCTGCGCTCCTGCTGCGCGGCCAAGGCGCTGGTGGATGCCGGCAACCACCAGTGGAGCGTGGAAGTCGAGGAAGTATGGGTCGAGGGCGACCGCACCCGCCTGGAGCAGATCATCGACAACCTGCTGCACAACGCCATCAAGTACACCCCGGCGGGCGGGCGCATCGCCGTGCGCGGCTACCGCGTGGCGGGCCGCGCCGTGGTCGAGGTCAGCGACACCGGCGTGGGCATCGCGCCGGAGCTGCTGCCGGTGATCTTCGACGTGCTGGTGCAGGGCCCGACCAGCATCGACCGCGCCCAGGGCGGCCTGGGCCTGGGCCTGGCCCTGGTCAAGCAGCTCGCCTCGCTGCACGGCGGCACCGTGCACGTCCAGAGCGAAGGCCAGGGCCGCGGCAGCACCTTCACCGTGAGCTTTCCCGCCTGCCCGGCGCCGGAAGTGAGCGCGCCCGCCGCCGACGCCGGCGGCGAAGCGGCGGCCAGCGCCGCCTGATCGAGTCCGCCCTGTAAATCCGAAGGCGCGCCCATACCTGTTCAGGATCCGCCACCGTTGGAGCACCCATGCGAGTCTTCCTGCGCAGTCTCCTGCTTGCCGCCGTCCTGATCCTGGGCTATGCCCTGCTCGAACCCTGGCTCAGGCACGCGCTGTACGCGATCCGCCTGGCCGGGATGCCGGCTCCCACCTCGCTCGCCATGCCGGTCCAGGGCGTGCGGCCCAAGGGCCTGCGCGACACCTGGCATGCGGCGCGCGGCGAAGGCCGCCGGCACGAGGGCATCGACATCTTCGCCAGGCGCGGCACGCCGGTGCTGTCGGCCACCGAAGGCATCGTGCTGCGGGTCGGATCCAACCGGCTGGGCGGACTGGTGGTGTGGGTGCTGGGGCCGGCCGGGCAGCGTCATTACTACGCCCACCTGGACGGCTACGCGGATGTGCATGCGGGGATGCGGGTGGCGCCGGGGCGCGTGCTCGGCTACGTGGGCGACAGCGGCAACGCCAAGGGCACGCCGCCGCACTTGCACTACGGCGTGTATGAAGCGGGCGGCGCGCTCAACCCCTATCCCTTGCTGAGTACGACGCCCGGCGCGCCCTGATCACGGAATGTCGGCCGCCGGATCGGGCGCGCCCTGGATCTGGGCCGGCGGCGGCGCCGGCTCCGGGACCGGAGGCGCCTGTTCCTCGACGGCCTCCTGGATCTCTTCCTCGGTCGGTTGCGGGGCGGGCTCGGACTCTTCTTCCGGCACCATCACCTCGACCGGCGCATCGCCCGGCAGTTCTTCGAACTCTTCCTCGCCCTCGTCTTCGTAGCGCGGCGCGGCCGGCGCCGGCGCGCCCGGGAAGGCGGCCTTCGGGTCGATCTTGCCGCTGTCGAGCGCGGCGCGGAAGAAATCGCCCACCAGCAGCGCCGCATTGTGGCCGCCCTGGCCCCAGTAGGTACTGCGGATGGTCACCCGGTTGTCGTTGAAGCCGACCCAGGCGCCCGCCACCAGGTTCGGGTGCATCAGGATGAACCAGCCGTCGGTGTTGTTCTGGGTGGTGCCGGTCTTGCCCGCCACGTCGCCGGCGATGCCGAAGCGGTAGCGCACCCCGCCGCCGGTGCCGCGCGTGACCACGCCGCGCAGCATGTCGATCAGGGTCACGGCCGACTCCTGCGACATCGCGCGTTCCGGCACGGCGGCGCCGAAATCGGCCACCACCCTGCCGTCGCGGTCCAGGATGCGGCGCACCAGGACCGGCTTGCGGTACTCGCCTTCGGCCGCGATGGTGGCGTAGGAGCTCACCATCTCGAGCAGGGTCACGGGGCTGGTGCCCAGCGCGAGCGAGGGCACGGCCGACAGCTTGCTCTGGCGGATGCCCATGCCCTGGGCCAGGCGCACGATCGGCGGCAGCCCGACTTCCTGCATCACCTGGGCGGTGATCGTGTTCTTGGAGTAGACCAGGCCGTCGCGCATGGTCATGCTGCGGCCGGTGTTGCCCGACATGTCGGTCGGACGCCAGACGCTGCCGTCGGCGGCGCGGATGTCCTGCACCACGTCGCGGTAGGTCTGGTCGGGCGGAATGCCGCGCTCCAGGGCCGCCGCGTAGACGAAGGGCTTGAAGGTGGAGCCGGGCTGGCGCAGGGCCTGGGCGACGTGGTCGAACTGGTCGCGCTCGAAGTCGCGGCTGCCGACCCAGGCCCGCACTTCGCCATTGGTCGGGTCGATCGCCACGAAGCCCGCTTCCAGGCGCGACTTGGCCGTCTTGAGCGCGTTCATGAACTGGCGGTCGCCCTTCAGGCGCTTGAGGGCCGCGGCCGGGGCCTCGCCCTCCTCGACCGCGCGGCGGTACTCGGCGCTCTCGCGCACGAAGGCGTCCAGGGTGCGCGCGCGCGAACTCCAGTAATAGGCGAAGGGATTCACGTCGCCGCGCATCGACTGGTACATGCCGGTCGAGGTCGAGCGCACCAGGCTGGGCTGGGACCACTCGACGTCGGCGATCGCCTGCAGCGCATTCGACTGGCGCTCCACCGCGCGCTGGGCCGCCTCCTGCAGGGCCAGGTCGAGGGTGGTTTCGACCACCAGGCCGTCGAGCTGGAGGTTATAGTCGTTCTCGTCGGCCCATTCGAGCAGCCACTTGCGCACGGCGGCGGTGAAGTGGCTGTCGCGGCCGCTGCGGTCCGGCAGGCGCGCGAAGCGCACCCGCAGCGGGCGCTTGGACAGCTGGCGGTAGCGCTGCTCGGTGAAGGCGCCGTGCTTGCGCATCTGGTTCAGCACCACGTTGCGGCGCTGGAGCGAGCGTTCGGGATTGGTGACCGGATTGTAGTAATGCGTCCCCTTGAGCATGCCGACCAGGGTCGCCGCTTCCAGCACGTCCAGGCGCGCGGCCGGCTTGTTGAAATAGGTGCGCGCCGCCATTTCGATGCCGTAGGCGTTGTACAGGAAGGGCACCGTGTTCAGGTAGGCCTCGAGGATCTCGGTCTTGCTGTAGGTGTTCTCGATCTTGATCGCGGTGATCAGCTCCTTCATCTTGCGGTTGATGCTGCGCGCGCGCCCGATCTCCTCGGGGAACATGTTGCGCGCGAGCTGCTGCGTGATGGTGGAGCCGCCCTGCGGGTCGCCCTTGAGCGTCGCCCACATGGCGCCGGCGATGCGGGTGAAGTCGACGCCGTGGTGCTCGTAGAAGCGGTGGTCCTCGGTGGCGATCAGGGCCTTGATCACCTCGGGCGAGATCTGCGACAGCTTGACCCGCTCCTGCAGGCCCTGCTCGAAGGTGCCGAGTTCCTTGCCGTCGGCCGACAGGATGCGGGTCGGGCGCGCGGTGCGCGCCTGGTTCAGGTCCTCGATGCCGGGCGTGAGCGGAATCAGGATCAGCAGGTAGACGAAGAAGATGGACAGGAGCGCGGCCGCTGACCACAGGCCGACCAGGGCCGCCTGCTCCCACAGGGGTCGGTCGCGCAGGCGCTCCCTGGCCCGCGTCACCCCGGCCTGGGCATGCCGGGCGGCGCCCGCCACCAGGCGCTTGCCATGGCGTGTTACTCGCTTGCTTGTCGTGTCGTCCTGGTTCACTGATTGTCCCGCCAATTACTGATCCGCGCGCAATGATGCGCAATGGATCAAGTATAGCCGACCGCGACTGCGCCGACGGTGCGCCAGCGCTCTCTCGGGGGCTCAGGCGTCCACCGGCGCCGGCTGGACCCGTCCGGCGCGCAGCAGGGGCTCGACTTCCTGCACGGGCTGGGGCTGGCAATAGACATAGCCCTGCACCTCGTCGCAGCCGCAGTTGCGCAGGTAGTCGAGCTGCTCCAGGGTCTCGACTCCTTCGGCGATCACGTTCATGCGCAGCCCGTGGGCCAGCGAGACGATGGCGACCACCATCGCCGCGCTGTCGGCGCTGGAGACGATATCCTGCACGAAGGAGCGGTCGATCTTGAGCACGTCCACCGGCAGGCGCTTCAGGTAGGACAGGCTCGAATAGCCGGTGCCGAAATCGTCGATCGAGAGCTTGACCCCCATGCGCTTCAGGCAGCGCATGGTCTCGATGGCCGCCTCGACGTCGCTCATCATCATGCTCTCGGTCAGCTCGATCTCGAGCGAGTCGGGCGGCAGGCCGGATTCCTCGAGCGCGCGCGCCACGGTCTCCACCAGGTCCGGTTCGGCGAACTGGCGCGCCGACAGGTTCACCGCCACCCGCAGCGGACCCAGGCCCGCGCGCCGCCAGCGCTGGTTCTGGCGGCAGGCGGTGCGCAGCACCCAGGCCCCGATCGGGACGATCAGCCCGGTCTCCTCGGCCAGGGCGATGAAGCGGTCTGGGCGCACGGTCCCCAGTTGCGGGTGGCGCCAGCGGATCAGGGCCTCGGTGCCCACCACGAAGCCGCTCGCCAGGTCCACCTGCGGCTGGAAGTGCAGCTCGAACTGGTCGTCCTGGATGGCCGCGCGCAGCGCGCCCTCCAGCACCAAGCGATCGATCGCGCGCGCGTTCATGTGCGGCTCGTAGAACTGCACTGCGTTGCGGCCGGTCTCCTTGGCCCGGTACATCGCGATCTCGGCATGCTTGACCAGGGTCTCGGCATCCTCGCCATCGGCCGGATAGCCCGCCACGCCGGCGGTGCAGCCCAGCACCAGGGCCTGGCCGTCCAGTTCGAGCGGTTCGGAGACCGCCTCGCGCACCAGCTGCAGGCGCGCCGCGGCCTGGCGCTCGTCCGCGCAGCCGCACAGGACCAGCATGAAGTCGTCGCCGCCGACCCGGGCCGCGGTGTCGGCCGGCCGCACCGCCGCCTGGATGCGCGCCGCGACCGCGCGCAGCGCCTCGTCGCCGGTCCTGCGGCCCAGGGTGTCGTTGATCAGCTTGAAGTGGTCGATGTCGAGCGCCACCGCCCACACCGGCTTGCCGCCCGAGGTGCCGATGGCGCGCTCGATGCGGTCGGCCAGCAGCGCGCGGTTGGCCAGGCCGGTCAGGGTGTCGTACTGGGCGTGGTGCTCCAGCTCCGCTTCGTAGCGCTTGGCCTTGGTCACGTCGTACACGGTGATCACGAAGTGCTCGGTGACGCCGCCGGGCCGGCGCACCGGGGCGATGTAGACATCGCCGAACAGCTCGGTGCCGTCGCGGGTCTGCTGGCGCACCAGGGCATGGCCTTCGCGCCGCTCGCGCAGCGCCTGGCGCAGCTCCTCCAGGGCCGGCTGGTCTGCGGCATCACCCGCCAGCATGGCCAGCGGGCGGCCGGCCAGCTCCTCGGCCGCATAGCCGTAGACGCGGGTGGTCGCCGGATTGGCGTACTCGATGGGGAAACCCGGCCGCAGCGCGCTGGCCAGCAGGATGGGATTGGCGCTCGCTTCGATGGCGCGCTGGTACAGGCGCAGCGAGCCGGTTGCGATCTCGAGCGCGGCGGTGCGCTGCTCGACCAGGGCCTCGGTGCGCCGGATGCGCGCGCTGCGCTGGTGCACCAGGCTGGCGACCGCCAGGCTCAGGACCATGCCGAACACCAGGGCGGCCAGCTCGGCCAGGCGGTGGACCAGCCCCGGAGGGCGCTGCTCGACTTCCAGTTCCCAGCGCGAGCCGGCGACGTCGAAGCCGCGCTTCAGGCGTAGTTGCGACTCCCCGGCCAGCACCTGCCACCAGGGCAGCGGACCGGGCGCTTGGCCGTGCCGGAACACCTGCAGCATGGCGCCGTCGGCGCCCGCCGCGCTCAGGCTCAGCGAAAAGTCGCGGTCGCCCAGCAGGTGCGCGGCGTCGAGGCTCCCGTCGACCAGCAGGGCGACGTCGATCACGACCACGGTCAGCCCGAGCGCGGCGGCGCGCCGCTCGGCCAGGCTTTCCAGGCGCGCGCCGGGCCGGTAGACCGGCATCGCGATCAGGATGCCGCGCCGCTCCCAGCCTCCCTGCACCAGGTCGAGCAAGGGACTGGCGATCGGCTCGCCGCTGTCGACCGCGCGCGCGCTGAATGCGCGCTGGGCCGGATTGGACAGCGCATCGTAGCCATACACCGCTTCGTTGCCGACGATCGGCGCCACGTAATCGTTGACCAGGTAGCGCGCGCGCGGGCCGGCGCGCTCCAGCCCGGCGGGCCCGCGTTCGCTGATGGCGAAGCCCGGCCACAGGCGGGCGCGCTCGGCCTCGAAGGCGGCGCGCTCCGCCGCGCTGACGAAGCGCTGGAACTCCAGCGCCTGGAGATAGCCGTGGCGCCGGATCAGCGGCTGGGCGAAAGCGTCGAACTGGGCGCGGCCCACATCACCCGACTGCGCGCCAGACTGCGCCCCTGACTGCTGCCCCGAGACTTGGAAGAACAGATTGGTGGCGCGCAAGGCATCCGTCGCCTCGTCAAAGGCGCGTGTGACGGCGGCGGCGCGCACCGCCGCGCGCTGGGCAAACTCGGCCTGCGTCCGCTCGGTCTCGGCCTGCCGCAGGCCGGCGCACAGGACCACGGTCAAGGCGAGGCCGAGGAAGAACGTGGCCACCGCCGCGCGCGAGAGCGCGCCCATCCGCAGGGAAGTGGGGTTCAAAGGCGTGCTTCGCATTGCCCGATGCTAGCAAAGAAGCGGAGGGGCTGGCGGGACGTTACGCCGCAGCAAGGGCGCCACACCCGGCAAACGGGCGTGCACCGGCACGCCCGCGTCAACCCCGTGGAAGGCCGCATCGGGTATCATCGCGGCATGCGACCAGAAACCCCTTCCCTTCCTCCCGAAACCCCGCCCCAGCGGGTATTGCGCCAGTTCCGCATCGTGTTCAATGCGGTCAAGACCCACTTCCGCCAGGTCGAACGCGACACCGGCGTCGGCGGAGCCCAACTGTGGGCCCTGTCGGTCATCGAACGCCAGCCCGGCATCGGCGCCACCAGCCTCGCGCGCGAGCTCGACATCCATCAGTCCACCGCCAGCAACCTGGTGCGCAGCCTGGTCGAGCGCGGCTTCGTGGCCGCCAGCCGCGAAAGCGCCGACCGCCGCAACGTGGCGCTGCGGGTGCTGCCGGCCGGCGCCGAGATCCTGGCGCGCGCGCCCATGCCCTTCGCCGGCGTCCTGCCGGATGCGCTGGCAAGCCTCGACGAAACCACCCTGCTGCGCATGGAACGCGACCTGGAGACCTTGATCGAACAGCTGGATACGGACGATACCGGCAAGATTCCGCTGGCTCAGCTGTAGAGCTGGCTGTCACTCAATCCTGGACGCGGCGTAGGAAAGACGCCGAAAAAACGCCCCCGGCAATGCGGGGGCGCAAAAGAAGCGGACGAATCCGCTCCGTAGCTGACCGGATGCCGGCTGTACAGGCCGGTATCACCCTGCTAGTCTGCCTGAAAAGTGAAGCTTAGGCAATCCCATTTGTGCGAATGCACTGCCGTGCGTTTCTGCTAATTCCCTGTCACCTGGCCCAGCTCGCAGCGCGACTTGCTGCCCTCGACCGTGCAGCGGTTGCGCTGCCGCCCATGGCGGTCCCACACCCCGACTTCCCAGCTCGCCGCGCCGCTGCGCTCCAGGGTCATGAAACCGAAGCCGTCGACCCAGGAACTGAAGTGCTCGACGACCGCGCCCGGCGCCGGCTCGGTCCCCGGCGGGATCGCCGCCGGCAGCGGCACGGTGTCCTCGGCGGTGCCGGAGAAGCCGCTGACCAGCTGGGTCGGATGGCGGCTGGCGAAGCTGAGCTGTTCCCACAGGTGCACATGCCCCGACAGCAGCATGGAGACCGACGCCGGCAGGTAGCCGGGGTCCATGTCGCCAAAGGCGTCCAGCAAGCCCTTGTCGCCGCCGAACAGGCTGACCTTCCCCGTCTTCGCATCCTGGCTGGCGCCGAAGGCGAACAGCGGATGGTGGTCGACGCCGATGTTGTAGGCGGCGCCCTGCGCCAGCCGGGCGATCTCGCGCCAGGTGTCGCGGTAGCGCGCGCGCCGCGGGTCGCTCTCGGGCAGGCCGCGCCAGCTGGTATTGGAGGTATCGAACACGATCAATTGGGCGCCGCCGCCAAGCGGCACCGCATAGGGTTCGGCGTGGTCGGCGCGCGCGTCGCCGGCAGGCAGGTCGCAGTCGCGCCCGGGCTTGAAGGGCCGCGGGTCGAGATAGCGCCACCAGCCCTGGCCCGCGCGGGCGCAGGACTCGTGGTTCCCGCGCGTCATGACCCAGGGCGCGGCGCGCAGCAGCGCGGCGCCGGGCGCGAAGAAGTCGGCGCGCCACGCGTCCCAGCCATAGCCCCAGGGGCTGCCGGCGCAGCCGGCGCGCCCTGGCGGACACGGATCTTCGCGGTAGTGGTAGTCGCCCACGTGGATCACCAGGTCCGGCTTCCAGGCCGCGGCCGCGGCGGCCACCTGGACGAAGGGATAGCTGTCCGGGTCGTTGCAATCCTGGAGACTGCTCTTCTTGAGGCGGCAGCCGGTGTCGCCGAGGACGACGATACGGCGCGGCGCCGGCACAGGCAGCGCGAGCGGCTGGCCGCGCACGCTGGCCGTACGCACGCTGGCCGGCAAGACCTGCTCGCAGGTCAGGACCGCGCTGCCCGGCGCCCCGGCCAGCACCGGATCCGCGCCCGGGCGGGGCGGAATCGCGCCATAAGGCACGCGCACCGCCATCGGCACAGCGCGTCCGTCCAGGCTGATCTCAGGGCAGCCGCGCTCGCGCGTGACCAGCCGCGCCCGCGCCTCGCCGTCCGGGCCCAGGACCACGAAGGCCGGCTCGTCCGCGGGCGCCGGCCCCCGGGCCAGGCTGCCGCAGCCCGCAGCCAGCGCGCAGGCCAGCAAGGCGGCCGCGCGGACAAAAAGATGAACATCCATGGAAGACTCCGGATCGTGGCGCGGCCTAGTCCTGGCGCAGGTGCAGCAGCGGATAGGGACGGCCGGCATCGTCGTGCGGCGAGCGCCCGCTGCGGCGAAAACCCATGCGCTCGTAGAAGCCGACCGCGAGAGCATTCTGTTCGTTGACGTCGACCGTCAGCGGTCCGGCCAGGCGCGCGGCGTGGTCGAGCAAGGCCCGGCCCAGGCCGCGCGCACGCCGCCCGGGATCGATGAACAACGCGTCCACGTGGGCGCCGGACAGGCCCATGAAACCCGCCGGCGCGTCATCCACATCGATGACCCAGACCCGCGTCTGCGGCAGGTAATGCTCGCGCACGAGTATGTCGATGTCGCGGAAGTCTTCCTCGCGCAGGAAGTCGTGGGTGGCGCGCACGCTGCGGCGCCAGATATCGGCCAGCCGGGCCGCTTCCTGTGGTTCGGACCAGCGGATGCGGATGCTGTCTGCTTCGGGTTCACTCATGTCGCCATTGTGCCTGATCCCCCGGGATACGGGAATGAGGCGTACGGCCGAGTATCTTGCCTTTCGCTATGATGGCGCACAAGGAGGAAGTCGATGGACAGCATACCGGCATGGCTGCAGGCGGGTTTCTGGGGGCTGCTGGCGGGCGGCGCCCTGCTGCTGGGCGCCGTGGCCGGCTACCGATTCGCCATACCGCAGCGCCTGAACGCCGCCATCATGGCCTTCGGCAGCGGGGTCCTGATCTCGGCGCTGTCCTTCGAATTGATGGACGAAGCCTATGACACCGACGGCCTGGGCTCGTGCGCGGTGGGCTTCCTGTCCGGCGCCGCCGTGTTCACCCTGGCCAACTGGCTGCTGGCGCGCCAGGGTGCGCGCCACCGCAAGCGCTCCGGCGGCCGCCAGCCGAGCGAAGCCCAGGACAGCGGCAGCGGGCTGGCAATCGCGATCGGCGCCCTGCTCGACGGGATTCCGGAGTCGATCGTGATCGGCCTGTCGATGTTGGGCGGGAACGGCGTGAGCCTGGTCGCGGTGGGAGCGATCTTCATGTCGAACATCCCGGAGGGCTTGTCGAGCGCCGCCGGCATGAAGCGCGCGGGCCGCTCGCCGCACTACATCTTCGGCATCTGGGGCGGCATCGCCCTGCTGTCGGGCATCGCGGCCCTGGCCGGATACAGCGTGTTCAGCGAGTCGCCGCCGGAAGTGGTGGCCGCCACCATGGCCGTGGCGGCGGGCGCGGTGCTGGCCATGCTGGTCGATACCATGATTCCCGAAGCCTTCGAAGAGACCCACGATTTCGCGGGACTCATCACCGTCCTGGGCTTCCTGGCAGCCTTCGCGCTCAGCAAGAGCGGTCTCTAGACAGCTTGGCCCGGCGCCTCAGGCCGGCAAAGGCCCGTTCAGCCTGCGGATGCGCTGCAGCAGCTTCGCGACCGAGTACTGCAGGAACAGGACGTATAGGACCAGACCGCCCCCATAGGACAGCAGGAAAGGCATCGACAGCTCGTGCAGCCGGCTGAGGATGTCGGTCACGACGAGCACCACGAACAGCGGCACCGCACTGGCCACCAGCACGCCGAGCCGCTGCTTGAACTTCCTTGCCTTCGAGGCGTTGTCGCTGAACAGTTCGGGCGCTTTTCCGCGCACGGCCTCGGTGCGCCAGTAATGCCAGCCAACCGTCCTGGCCGCAAGCGTCCACCCGGCGTCCTCCATGAGCTGCTGGAAGCCGGGATCCCGGCCGGCGTCGGGCGAATCGATGCGGTAGACGACGTCGGCCGGCTCTGCGCGGCGGAAGGACCAGAAGCAGAGCGGATGCACCGATTCCAGGTGCAGGCCCTGGCGCGCCATGGCGCGCAGCCAGGCCTCTTGCTGCTCGTCCTCATGGGCAAAGAAAAACTTGAACTTCGTCTCCGTTCCGTTCACGCCGCGTCTCCTTGATGGTTATGTGAAAGAGCAAACTGTCCGTTGCGCACCATGACGGAAAGCCGGCGCACCTGCTCGGCCAGCACCAGCCGGCCCTTGTCCGTCAATCCGTAGGTCTTGCGCCGCTCGACCTCGCTGAGCTTTTCGATCAGGCCCTGCTTCTCCAGGGCTGAGAAAGCGCCGTAGAGCGTACCGGGGCCGATGACCACGTTTCCTTCGCTCATCGCCTCGACTTTCTGCATCAGCGCATAGCCGTGCAAGGGCTCGTCCAAGGCGGCCAGCACGTAGTACGTGGCTTCCGACAACGGCAGGTATTTGGCGTAGTTGAGGTCCACTCGGGCTCCTGTTCTTATATCGTGTCTCAGTATATCGTCAACCGACATAGCGAGTCTCGATATAGTAGCAGGGAATGATCCTGTGTCAACAACTTATGAAGGCTTATTGTGCCGGATGGGAGCGCAGGTAGGCGAGCAGGTTCGCGACCTGGCGCTCGTCGCTCAGGCCCCAGAAGCGCATCGCATTGCCCGGCACGACCTGCTCGGGATCGCGGACGAAGGCGGCGAGTTTCGCTTCGTCCCAGGTGAAACCCGCCTGCTTCAGGGCGGGCGAATAGGCGTAGCCGGGCAAGCCGCCGGCGCGGCGGCCGATGATGCCGTTGAGCTCGGGGCCGAACAGGTTGCGGGCGCCCGGTCCCACCTGGTGGCAGTTGGCGCAGCGGGCGAACACCTTGCGGCCTGCCTCGACCTGGTCCACGGGCTGCTCGCGGCCGCACGCCGCCAGCACCAGGGCCAGCGCGGCCGCAGCGGCGCGCGTCGCCGCACCGATCATTTGACCCGCTGCTTCTCGAGCTTGCGCGCCAGGGTGCGCCGGTGCATGCCGAGGCGGCGCGCGGCTTCCGAGATGTTGAAATCGGTCTCGGCCAGCACGGCGTGGATCTTTTCCCACTCCAGGGTCTTGATCGAGGTGGAGCGGTTGGTGACTTCGATGTCGGTGCTGCCGGCCACGTGGCCGAAGGCGGCCTCGATGTCGTCGGCGTCCGAAGGCTTGGCCAGGTACTGGACCGCGCCCAGCTTGATCGCTTCCACCGCCGTGGCGATGCTGGCGAAACCGGTGAGCACCACGATCAGCATGTCCGGCTCGTGCTCGTGCAGCAGCTGCACGCAGGACAGGCCGGAGGTATTGCCCTTGAGCTTGAGGTCGACCACGGCGTAGCCCGGGGTATGTTCCTGCAGCACGGCCGCCGCTTCCTCGTAGCCGCTTGCCACCAGCACCCGGTACCCGCGCCGCTCGAAGGAGCGGCTCAGCGTACGGGCGAAGGCTTCGTCGTCTTCGATGATGAGCAACAAGGGCTCAGGATTGGACATTGTTCTTTTCCTCTTCCAGTTCGATTGCCGACAGCGGCAGGCACAGGACCACCTCCGCCCCGCCCTCCGGCCGGTTGCGCGCGGTGACGGTGCCGCCCAGCTTGCGCACCACGTTCACCGCGAGGAACAGGCCCAGCCCGCCGCCGGGCTTGCCCTTGGTCGACTGGTAGGGCTTGCCCAGCTGGGCCAGCATGCCGGGCGCGAAGCCGGGGCCGCGGTCGACCACGGACAGGGTCAGGTTGCCGTCCTCGATGCGGGCGTCCATCCCGACCCAGTCGGGCGAGGCTTCGAGGGCGTTGTCGAGCAGGTTGTCGATGGTCTGCTTGAGCGCCGAGTCGGACGCCACCGGCAGGTCCTCGCGGATGCGGTTATTGTATGCGAAGGCCCGCACGGGACGGCTTTCCTGCCATTGGGCCACCAGGCCGTCGAGGAAGCCGCGCATGGTGGTGCGCACCGCCGACTCGCCGCGCGCCTCGCCCGCCGACAGCAGGATGCCGCTGACGATGGACTTGCAGCGCTTGAGCTGGATCTGCATCTCGGTGATCTCTTCCAGCAGTTCCGGGTTCTTCTTGAACTCGGGCATGCGCTTCCAGTCGCCCAGGATCACGGAGACGGTGGCCAGCGGCGTGCCCAGCTCGTGGGCCGCGCCCGAGGCCAGCAGGCCCATGCGCACGATGTGTTCTTCCTCGGCGGCGCGCTGGCGCAGACCGGCCAGCTGGGCCGCCTTCTCGCGCAGGTTGTCGGAGATGCGCGAGATGAACATCACCAGCAGCGCCGCATTCAGCGCGAAGCACACCAGCAGGCCTTGCACATAGATGCTGGCGATGCCGCGCGCATGGTCGAAAGGCAGCGCGAGGGGCTCGGCGTACATGGCCAGGCCGGCCATGCACAGGATGGTGATGACCACGATCGACCAGGTCCAGGCCACTTCCAGCAGCACCGCCGAGATGATCACCTGCAGCAGGTAGAGGAAGGCGAAGGGATTGGTGGTGCCGCCCGAGAGGTACAGCAGCACCGTGAGGCTGGCCACGTCGACCAGCAGGGCCATGAACATCTCGCCGTTCGACACCGGCCGGTGCTCGTGCCAGCGCAAATGGCTGGCGATGTTGAAGGCGATCAGGCAGGCCAGCACCTGCAGCATGTGCACCAGCGGCAGCTCGATGCGGAAAATCAGGATCGCGGCGGCGATGGTCGTGATCTGGCCGATGACGGCGATCCAGCGCAGCTCGATCAGCTGCAGCATGTTTTTATGGCCGGCGGCGAACTCCACGTTCGCGGCGGCCGCCGAGGGCGAGCTCTTGCCCGCCTTGGCGAAGAAATCCAGCGGTGATTGCATCAAGCCTGGTCCCGTTCGATCAGTCGTCGGTGGTGGTTGAACCGTAACGGCCGGCCCACCACAAGGCGCCGGCCACCATCAGGGCCAGAGCATACCAAGTGAGCGCATAAACGAGGTGGTTATTTTGGAAGGAAATGACGGTCAGGCCGCCGACGGCGCGCTCGGGGGCGCCTTTCGGGTCCTGGTCCTTGGCGGCGTCGACGAAGTACGGGGCGACGTTCGCCAGGCGGCGCGCGGCGCCGATGGCCGCCACATCGCGCGAGTACCAGCGGTTGCCCGCCGGGTCGTTATCGCGCAGGAAGCCGCCGCCCGGCTCATTGATGCGCAGCAGCCCGGTGACATTCACGGTCTGGCCCGGCGCGGCGCAGGGATTCGGGCCGGCGCGGCGCGCAGGATAGCGCCCTGCCCGGTTCTCGGCTGCGGGAATGAAACCGCGGTTGATGAAGACAAGTTGGCCCTCCGCCGTGCACATGGGCGTGAGCAGCCAGAACCCCGCGCCGAGGCTGGAGAGCGCCTGGACCGGAGTGGTGAATTCGTAGAGGTAGTGCCCGGACAGCTGGACGCGCCGGTATTCGTGGGAGTCTTTGGTGACCTGCGCCCACTGCGCCGCCGGGGGCGCCGCAACGGGGGCAGCGTGCACGCGCGCATTCACCCGTGCGATCAGGCCCAGTTTCCATTGCAGGCGCAGCACCTGCCAGGTCCCCAGGCCTGCGAACAGCACGATCAGGAGCACGGCCAGCACCGCCAGCACACGCCGCGCGAACGCGGAGCGTGGCTGTGGGTGGGATGCCGCCTGATCGTGCCCGACCTGCATTACGGCATGTCGTGGGTGCCGTGGAGGGTGTCGCTCGCGCCACCCATCGCCGGCATCATGTTGGCGTTCATGTGATGCATGACCCAGATCGAGCCGGCCAGCACGATGACCAGCAGGACGACGGTCAGGATCAGCGCCATCAGGTTCCAGCCGCCTTCCGACTTGGCGTTCATGTGCAGGAAGTAGATCATCTGCACGACCAGCTGCACGGCGGCGAAGCCGAGGATCACGTACTTGGTCGTATCCGGCGGCAGGACGTTGCCCATCACCAGCCAGAACGGGATCGCGGTCAGGATCAGCGACAGCACGAAGCCGATCGCGTAGTCCTTGGCGCTGTAGTGCGTCACGTAGACGTCATGATGGCCATGATCGCCGTGGCCATGATCGTGGTGGTGGTCGCTCATGGCAGCACTCCCATCAGGTAGACAAAGGTAAACACGAAGATCCAGACGACGTCCAGGAAGTGCCAGAACAGCGACAGGCACTGCAGGCGGCGGAAGTTCTCGGTGGTCAGGCCGTGCTTCGTGATCTGGACGATCAGGGTCACCAGCCACACCGCGCCGAACAGCACGTGCAGGCCGTGGGTGCCGACCAGCGAGAAGAACGCGGTCAGGAAGCCGCTGCGCTGCGGACCTGCGCCTTCGTGGATCAGGTGGTAGAACTCGTACAGTTCCAGCGACAGGAAGGCCGCGCCCAGCAGGCCGGTGACGGCCATCCAGCCGATGGTCGCGCCGGCTTTCTTGGCCTGGGCCGAGATCATCGCGAAACCGAAGGTGATCGACGACAGCAGCAGGAAGCCGGTGTTAATGGCGATCAGCGACAGGTCGAACAGCTCGGCGCCGGTCGGACCGCCGGCGTAGTTACGGCCCAGCACCGCATAGGTGGCGAACAGGGACGCGAAGATGAGGCAGTCGCTCATCAGGTAAATCCAGAAGCCGAGCAAGGTGCCCTGTTCCGGATGGTGCTCGCGCACCAGGTAGCGCGCGGTCACCTCGTCGGCGCTCAGGGCGCCGGTCATGGTTTTAATTTCAGACATGGCTTTCCAACAAACGGGTGTGCGCTTCCTCGGTACGGGTCACTTCTTCCGCCGGGATGTAGTAGTCGCGCTTGTAGTTAAACGTGTGGATGATGATCGCGGCCATCATGACGAGGAAGGACGCGCCCACCAGCAGCCACATGTGCCAGATGATGCCGAAGCCCACCACCATCGACAGCGCCGAGATGCCGAAGCCGGCCCAGGTGTTCTTGGGCATGTGGATCGCCACGAAGTCCTTCAGCGGACGCTGGTAGCCGTTCTTCTTCATGTCGGCGAAGGTGTCGTTGTCATGCACCACCGGGGTGAAGGCGAAGTTGTAGTCCGGCGGCGGCGACGAGGTCGCCCACTCCAGCGTACGGCCATCCCACGGGTCGCCGGTCACGTCGCGCAGCGACTTGCGGTCCTTCCAGGTGAAGAAGATCTGCAGCAGCAGCGCGCCGATACCGCCGGCGATCATCAGGGTGCCGAACAGCGAGACCTGGAACAGCCACTGCACCGAGGTGTCCTCGAAGTGGCTCACGCGGCGGGTGTAGCCCATGAAGCCCAGGATGTACGGCGGGGTGAAGGCGACCCAGAAGCCGATCGACCACAGCCAGAACGAGACCTTGCCCCAGAACTGGTTCAGCTTCACGCCGAACATCTTCGGCGCCCAGTAGTTGAAGCCGGCGAACAGGCCGAACACCACGCCGCCGATGATGACGTTGTGGAAGTGCGCGATCAGGAACAGCGAGTTGTGCAGCACGAAGTCGGCCGCCGGGATCGCCAGCATCACGCCGGTCATGCCGCCGATGACGAAGGTCAGCATGAAGGACACGGTCCACATCATCGGCAGTTCGAAGCGGATACGGCCGCGGTACATCGTGAACAGCCAGTTGAAGATCTTCGCGCCCGTCGGGATCGAGATGATCATCGTGGTGATGCCGAAGAACGAATTGACGCTCGCGCCGCTGCCCATGGTGAAGAAGTGGTGCAGCCACACCAGGTAGGACAGCACCATGATGACGCAGGTCGCATACACCATCGAGGTGTAGCCGAACAGGCGCTTGCCGCAGAAGGTCGAGACGACTTCCGAGAAGATGCCGAAGGCCGGCAGGATCAGGATGTACACCTCCGGGTGGCCCCAGATCCAGATCAGGTTCACGTACATCATGGCGTTGCCGCCGCGATCGTTGGTGAAGAAGGCGGTGTCGAACAGGCGGTCCATGCCCAGCATGGCCAGCACGGCGGTCAGGATCGGGAAGGTGATCACGATCAGGATGTTGGTGCACAGCGAGGTCCAGACGAAGACAGGCATCTTCATCAGGCCCATGCCCGGTGCGCGCATCTTGACGATGGTGACGATCAGGTTGACGCCGGACAGCAAGGTGCCGACACCCGCGATCTGCAGCGACCAGATGTAGTAGTCGACGCCGACGCCGGGGCTGGCGAGGATGCCCGACAGCGGCGGATAGGCCAGCCAGCCGGTACGTGCGAATTCACCCACGAACAGCGAAGCCATCACGAGGACGGCGCCCATGGTGGTCATCCAGAACGAGAAGTTGTTCAGGAACGGGAAGGCCACGTCGCGCGCGCCGATCTGCAGCGGCACTACGTAGTTCATCAGGCCCGTCACCAGCGGCATCGCCACGAAGAAGATCATGATCACGCCGTGGGCGGTGAAGATCTGGTCGTAGTGGTCCGGCGGCAGGAAGCCGTGGTTGGAGCCGAAGGCGAACGCCTGCTGGGCGCGCATCATCAACGCGTCGGCAAAGCCGCGCAGCAGCATCACCACGCCGAGGATCATGTACATGATGCCGATTTTCTTGTGGTCGATACTGGTGATCCAGTCGCGCCACAAGGTGCCCCACAGGCGGAAGTAGGAGATCAGGCCGAGCAGGGCCAGACCGCCCACGATGACGCCGGCGAAGGTAGCGATCAGGATCGGCTCATGGAAGGGAATCGCGTCCCAGCTGAGCCGACCGAAGATAAGCTTCGTCAAGTCGAGAGAGTCTTGCATGGTTACTTCTTCACAGGATTGTTAGGATTGCCGGCCGCCGGCGTCTCGCAGACTTCGGCGTTGGCCACCTGGGCCGCTGCGGCTTTCGGCAGCGCCTTGATCGCGGCGGCGACCTGGTTGCGCTTGTGGTCGTCGGCCATCTGCTGGTTCATGCAGACGCTGCCTTCGGCCACGCAACGGTTCAGGACGCGGTTGAACAGGGCCGGCTCCACCTGGCCGTAGTAGCGCACCGGCTCACGCACCGACGGCTTCTCCAGCGCCAGGTAGTCCGCGCGGTTCAGCACGCCCGGATTGGCCTTCATCTTCTGGACCCAGGCGTCGAATTCGCCCGCGCTCACGCCCTTGTAGCCGAACTTCATGTGCGAGAAACCTTCGCCGCTGAAGTTGGCCGACAGGCCCTGGTAGTCGCCCGGCTTGTTCAGCACCGCGTTCAGGGTGGTCTCCATGCCCGGCATCGCGTAGATCATGCCGGCCAGGGTCGGGATGTAGAAGGTGTTCATCACGGTCGACGAGGTGATCTTGAAGCGCACCGGCACGTCGACCGGGGTCACCAGCTCGTTGACCGACGCAATGCCCTGCTCCGGGTAGATGAACAGCCATTTCCAGTCCAGCGCCACGACCTGCACCTCGAGCGGCTTGGTCGAGGCCGGGATCGGACGGTGTTCGTCGATGCGGTCGAGCGGGCGGTAGGGATCCAGCTTGTGGGTCGAGACCCAGGTAATCAGGCCGAGGACGATGATGATCAGGAGCGGCGCGCCCCAGATCACGAGCTCGAGCTTGGTCGAGTGGTCCCAGTCCGGGGTGTACTTGGCGTTGGCGCCCTTGCGGTAGCGCCAGGCGAACAGGACCGTCAGGATCATCACCGGGACGATGATGATCAGCATCAGCACGACCGAGATGGTGATCAGGTCGGCCTGCTGTTTTGCAATATCGCCGGTGGGGTTCATCACCACCGTATTGCAGCCTGCGAGGGCGGCTAACGGGAGCAATGGCAGTCCGCGGCGGACAATTTTAGGAATCATGCTAGGTATCTAACGTTACATGGGAATAAGAACATGCTACTGTAATGCCAACGGTCGTCCGCGAACATTGGACGTTTTGTCCCACCCTTGCCAAAAAGTATCATTTTGACAAGGAAAGATTAAATGCCGGCGGCCGGGTACTTTAGGGAGACGAAGAATATGCAAAGCACGACGACGTACGGCGGCGCAGGTGCCGCCCCGATCACCCACCCTCATAGTGGGGCCCGCAACATCAACGCCCGGGATGGCGAAATCCACCCGGGAGAAATAGCCGTCGGCGTGGTCATCGGCCGTGCCTCGGAATATTTCGACTTCTTCGTCTACGCGATCGCTTCCGTCCTGGTCTTTCCCGCGGTCTTTTTCCCATGGGCCGACCGGCTTGAGGCGACACTCTACTCCTTTACCGTTTTTGCCTTCGCATTCCTGGCGCGCCCGCTGGGCACGGTGATCTTCATGGAGATCCAGAAGCGGTTCAGCCGCGAAATCAAGCTCACCATCGCGCTATTCCTGATGGGTACTTGCACCGTCGTGATTTCTTTCTTGCCAACCTATGGCCAGATCGGCATGACCTCGATCGTGATCCTGTCGCTGATGCGCATCGGCCAGGGCGTCGCCCAGGGCGGTTCCTGGGATGGCCTGCCCTCGCTGCTGGCGCTGAGCGCGCCGGAGAACAAGCGCGGCTGGTACGCGATGCTGGGCCAGCTGGCGGCGCCGATCGGCTTCCTGATCGCGGCCGGCCTGTTCTCCTACCTGCTGACCAACCTGTCCTCGGACGACTTCCTGGTCTGGGGCTGGCGCTATCCGTTCTTCTGCGCCTTCACCATCAACGTCGTGGCCCTGTTCGCCCGCCTGCGCCTGGTCTCGACCAGCGAGTATTCGCGCCTGCTGGACGCCCACGAACTCGATCCGGCCCCGGTCGGTGAACTGGTGAAGAGCCAGGGCAGCAACATCGCCATCGGCGCCCTCGCCGCACTGGCCAGCTATGCGCTGTTCCACCTGGTGACCGTGTTCCCGCTCTCCTGGATCCAGCTCTACGATACCCGTCCGATGGATGAGTTCCTGCAGATCCAGATGTGGGGCGCGGGCCTGGCGGCCGTGGCGATCCTGGCCTCGGGCTACATCGCCGACCGCGTCGGCCGCCGCACCACCCTGGGCACGCTGGCGGCGCTGATCGCCATCTTCTCGGCCTTCGTGCCGACCCTGATGGACGGCGGCGTGGCCGGCCAGAACACCTTCATCCTGGTGGGCTTCACCCTGCTGGGCCTGTCCTACGGCCAGGCTGCCGGCGCCGTGACCGCCAACTTCAAGCAGCAGTACCGCTATACCGGCGCGGCCCTGACCTCGGACCTGGCCTGGCTGGTCGGCGCGGCCTTCGCTCCGCTGGTCGCCCTGGGCCTGTCGGCGCACTTCGGCCTGGGCTATGTCAGCCTCTACCTGCTGTCGGGTGCGGTTGGCTCGCTGGCGGCGCTGAGCCTGAACCGGGCGCTGGAGATCCGCGACTAAGCGGAGGCTTCGCACCCGGACAAGGACGGCCCTGCGGGGCCGTCTTTTTTTGTCCTTACATCGTGACGATCCGCGCATTTTCCCCGGGCCAGCTTTGCTATCCTTAACAAATTGACAGCAAGGAAATGGATTTGTCCGTGAGAAAGTTCGCTGTGCCACTGTGGATGAAAGCGATGGCGGCCGGGGCCGTGATCGGCGCCGTCCTGGTCTGGCAGGTTGGCAGCGAGTTGATGCGCGCCCAGCAGGGTGCGGCGCCCTTCCCCGCCGCGCCCGGCACGACGGCCGTCACCATCAAGACCGATACCGACATGCCGGTCGCCGGCTGGTTCCTGGAAGGGCGCGGCAAGAGCGCCCTGCTGCTCCTGCACGGCATCCGTTCCGACCGGCGCCAGATGCTGGCGCGCGCCCGCTTCCTGAACCGGCAAGGCCATGCGGTGCTGCTGATCGACCTGCCGGGACATGGCGCCAGCCCCGCGCCCGCGATCACCTTCGGCCTGAGCGAATCCGAGGCGGTACGGTCCAGCCTGGAATGGCTGCGCCGGCGCCAGCCGGAAGCGCGCCTGGGCGTGATCGGCGTCTCGCTGGGCGCGGCCTCGCTGGTCCTGTGCCGCGGCTGCCCACGGCCCGACGCCGTGGTGCTCGAATCCATGTATCCGACCATCGAGGAAGCTGTCGAGAACCGCCTGCGCATGCGGCTCGGGGCGCTGGCCGCGCCGCTCTCCAGGCTGCTGCTGTGGCAGCTGCCGCTGCGCCTTGCCATCGAACCCGCGCAGTTGCGGCCCATCGACCGCCTGGGAGCGCTCGACATGCCGGTCCTGGTCGCCTCCGGTACCGAAGACCTGCATACCACGCTCGCCGAGACGCGCCGCATCCACGCGGCGCTCGGCGCCAGCGCGCAGCTGTGGGAAGTCGGCGGCGCCGCCCACCAGGACCTGTACGACTACGCCCCCGCCGCCTACGAGCTGCGCTTGACGAACTTCCTTGCCGGGAAACTCGGCGGCCCCGGCCCCTGAAATCCGACTCAGCGGCCGGGCGCCATTCCCGGCCGGGTATGCACCACCAGGCACAGCAATCCGGTCAGCAGGGCAAGTCCGATCTGCATCCCGAACACCGGCTCGAAGTCGGCCGGCGCCAGATGCGCGCCGCCCAGCCAGCGCACCGTCAGCGCCACCCCCAGCACCGCGCCGAACTGCCGGACCGCCTGGTTGACCGCCCCGCCGACCGCGAAGCGCGCCGGCGCCAGCCCCGCCACCGCCGCCCCGGACAGCGAAGGCAGCACCATGCCGATCCCGATTCCGCTCAACAGCATCGCCGGCAGCCACTGGCTCAGGTAGGCGGGCTGCGTCCCCGGCACCAGCAGCAGCCAGGTCCCGGCGGCCGCGAACACCAGCGATCCCGCCACCAGCAGCACGCGATGGCCCGAGCGCGCCGCGAAGCGCCCGGCCAGGAAGGCCACCGGCACCACCGTCAGCGGTCCCGCCGCGATCGCCATCCCGGCCAGTGGCAGGCTGTAGTGCCAGACCTTGGTCAGGAAGGAAAACAGCGAGAAGAACATCATGATGAAGGCGACATTGAACACCAGGGTCGCCAGGTTCACCGCGCTGTAGGTGCGCGAGCGGAACAGGGACAGGTCCACCAGCGGCGCCGCACTGCGGCCCGCCCACAGCACGAAGCCGAGCAAGGCCAGCGCGCCGCCGCCGGCCAGCAGCGCCAGGTCCGCCCGGCTCCAGGCCGGCGAGCCGGACTGGGTGATCGCCATCGCAAGGGCGCCCGCCGCCAGGCCCAGCAAGAGCATGCCGACCAGGTCGACGGAGGCCGTGCGGCCGCCACCCGGCGCCGGCGCCAGATACCGCCAGCCGAGGTACAGCGCAGCCGCGCCCGGCAGCAGGTTCACGAAGAAGACGCCGGCCCAGCCATGCAGTTCTGCCGCGAAGCTGCCCGCGATCGGCCCGATGGCGGCGCCCAGAGCGGATGCCGCTCCCCACAGCCCGACCACCACCGCCCGCCGCGCCGGTGGAAATGCGGCCAGGATGATCGCCAGCGAACTGGGCGTCACCAGCGCCGCGCCGACGCCCTGCGTCACGCGGCTGGCGACCAGCAGCCCCATGCTGGGCGACATTCCCGCCGCTGCCGAGCCGCCGAGGAAGAGCGCGAGCCCCGCCAGGAAGCTGCGGCGGGTACCAAAGCGGTCGGCCAGGCCGCCGGCCGGCACCAGCAGCGTAGCGAACACGACCGTGTAGGCGTTCAGCACCCAGGACAGCTCGGCCGCGGTGGCGCCCGGAAAAGCATGGCGCAGCGAGCCGAAGGCGGCGAACAGCATGGTGCTGTCGTTCGCAACCAGCAGGACCGCCGTGCTGGCGATCGCGAACGCGCCCCAGCCCGGCAGGCGGCGGGTGGCGGCGGTGGCGGCGATGGCCGCGTCGGCGCGCATGTCCATGTCCAGCCCCTGCTTAGCGCGGCAAGGTGTACAGGCCTGGCTCGGCCGAGAGGCCGCGCTTGACGGCCTGCGTCAGCTCGTCGATGGCGACTTCCGGCGCACCCGCCTCGAGCGCCGCGTAGCCGCGGTCGACCACCACATCGACGGTCAGCTTCGGCGCATCGATGCCCTGGGTCAGGTCGGTGTCGATGAAGCCCACGTGCAGGCCCATCACCTGGGTCTGCTGCGCCGCCAGTTCGTTGCGCAGGCCGTTGGTCAGGCTCCAGGCCGCCGCCTTGGTGACCCCATAGGCAGCCAGTGCCGGGCTGCTGATCCAGCTTGCCACCGACAGCACGTTCAGGAAGGCGCCGCCGCCATTCCTGCCCAGCACGGGCGCGAAGGCACGGCTCACGTTCAGGATGCCGAACACATTGGTTTCAAACATGCGACGCAGCGCCGCCGGGCTTTCCGGATCGAGCACCCCGGTCATCTCGGCGATGCCCGCGTTGTTGATCACCAGGTCGACGTCGCCCAGCTCGCGTGCCAGCGCGGCCGCCTGGAAGGCGTCGGTGACGTCGAGCGCCACGGGCACCACGCCTTCCAGGTCGACCGAGGCCGGGTTGCGCGCCGCCGCATAGACCTTGCGGGCGCCCCGGGCCAGTGCCTGGCGGGCGAATTCACGGCCCAGGCCGCGGTTGGCGCCGGTGACGAGGACGGTAGCGTTGTCGAGTTTCATGGCATTCCCTTTCGTGTGTGATGGCGTCCGGTCGGCCCTGTGCCCCGTCGGCGCCTTGAATATGATGGTCATCATATTCAACTGTGAAAAATTGCCGCCCGCAGGCGGCTCGCCTGATTTCAGGATGCTGCGTATTGTGCGATCAGTGCGGCCTTGCCCTGCTCCAGCAGTTCGCGTCCCGGGCCCTGGCGGCCCATGGTGCGCGCCACCTGCAGCGTGCCCACCAGCGCGCCGGCGAGGGCGACCGCCTGCCCCGGCGCCGCGCCTTCCGGCAAGGCCTCGCCCACCCGCTCGATCAGGCGCTCGACCCGGGCGCGCGAGGCGTTGAGCAGGATCTCGTCCTGGCGCGCCATCTCGGAACCGAGGGCGCCCACCAGGCAGCCCTCTTCGGTGGCCTCGAGGTGTTCCAGCGACAGATAGGCGTCGATCAGGGCCTGCAGCGGGGACATGCCCTTGGCGGTGCGTGCGCCGATGCGTTCGGCCAGCACGGTCGCGCCCTCGGACGCCGCGCGCTCGACCGCCTCCAGCAGCAAGGCCTCGCGCGACGGGAAGTGGGCGTAGAAGCCGCCATGGGTGAGCCCGGCCTGCTTCATCACATCGGCCACGCCGACGCCAGCGAAGCCTTCGCGGCGCAAGGCGCGCGCGGCAGCCTCGACGATCCGGGCGTGGGTCTGTTCGCGTTTGGACGAAGCTGGCATGGCGGCACCTCGAAATATGATAGAGCTCATATTATTCCCGTCATATTTTGCAGTCAAGCGAATTTTCCCTTCGCGTGGAGGCGGGAAACGCCGCTCAGGACAGTGCCGTATCGAGCACCGTCATCAGGATGAAGCCGCCCACCAGGGCGATACTGGCGGCGGTCGCGTTGCCGCCGCGATGGGATTCGGGAATCACGTCGTGCACGATGACGAGCAGCATCGCTCCCCCGGCCGCGGCCAGGACGAAAGGCAGCATCCCCGCCGAAATCCCGATCAGGGCCACGCCCAGGGCGGCCGCCACCGGCTCGATCAGGCCGGACACCACGCCTCCGCTCACCGACATCAGCCGTCCATAGCCGACCGTGCGCAGGGCCAGTGCGACCACCAGCCCTTCCGGCACGTCCTGGATGGAAATGCCGGTGGTCAGGGAATTCGCTTTCTCGATGTCGATTCCGGCGTAGGCCACGCCGATCGCCAGGCCTTCGGGCAGGTTATGCAGGGCCACCGCCCAGATGAACAGCCAGGCGCGCCGCAGCGAGGTGCCGTCGATGTCGCTGCCCAGGATGCCCTCGGGCTGGACCGCGCGGCCCAGCAGCATGATGCCGCCGGCGCCGGCCATGATGCCCGCGCCCGCCATCAGGCTGGCTTCCCAGCTGCCCGCGCCGGCGGCCTTGGCCGCGGCCAGGGCGGGAATCACGAGCGAGAACGCGGTGGCGCCCAGCATCACGCCGGCGCCGAAGCCGAGGAAGCAGTCGTAAGTACGCTTGGAGAAATTTTGCGCCATCAGGACCGGCAAGGTCCCGAGCGCGGTCGCGGCCGCCGCCGTGCCGCCGCCCAGCAGGGCCGCATGCATCTTGGGATTGGCGATCATGATCTGCTCGACCAGGCTGCCGAGCAGGACCAGGCAGCCGACGGCGCAGATCGTGAAGCCGACCAGGCGCCGCAAGGTGAGCCAGCGCGGCAAGGCACCGTCCGCGCGCGTTCCATCCGCTTTTTCGGTTCTGAAATTCATGCAATGTCCTGTTCAGGCCCCGCGCGGCAGGGCCGCACGGGACCTGTCTTGCGGTTTACTTCTTCAGCGACTTTTTGCTGCCTTTCGGATTGCTCAGGCCGGTATCGTCCAGCTCGCCGCCTTTGCTGGCCACATTGGCCTTGCCCATGGCGTTACCCGACGATCCACCCATCGTACCACCGGATGCCGATTGCATGCTCATGCCCAGTTCCGCCCCCGTGCGCGGCGACGAGGCCGGGTTGGACTGGGTGCGCATGGCCATCTGCTTGAGCACGTCGATGTCGTCGGCCGGCAGCGCCACTTCCGCCTCGCCCGAGCCGCCGTCGACGGCGCACTGCTTCTCGCGGTCGCTGACGAAATCCCAGTCCGCACCCTGGTTCCACGGGCCGCGCACTTCGCCCGGGCCCTGCGACATGTTGTAGTACACGCTCGCGAAGCGCGGATCGGCCGCCATTTTCCCCGGCGGGAAGTTCGGCTCGATCGCGTACAAGGCCTTCTCGAAGGACTTCTGGTGCGCCACTTCGCGCGTCATCAGGAAGCCCAGCGCTTCCTTCACGCCCGGGTCGTCGGTCAGCGCGATCAGGCGCTCGTAGACGATCTTGGCGCGCGCCTCGGCGGCGATGTTCGAGCGCAGGTCGGCGGTCGGCTCGCTGATCGAGTCGATATACGCCGCCGTCCACGGCACGCCGGCCGAGTTCACCAGCGGCGTGCCGCCGCCGTACAGCACCTGGGTGATGTGGCTGTCGTTGCCTGGGCCGGTGATGCTCTTGTACATGTCGGCTTCGCTGTCGACGGCTTCGGCCAGGCGGCCCTTGGCGCCCTTGTTCAGCATGGCGACGATGTGGCCGATCACCTCGAGGTGGCTCAGCTCCTCGGTCGCGATATCGAACAGCATGTCCTTGCGGCCCGCATCGTCTTCCGATACCGCCTGCGTGAAGTAGCGCATCGCAGCGGCCAGCTCGCCCTGCGGGCCGCCGAACTGCTCGAGCATCAGGTTGGCCAGCGCCGGGTTGGGCTCGTTGACGCGCACCGTGTATTGCAAGCGTTTGTTATGTGCAAACATAAGCGTGTTCCTCCGATGAATGTTGACACCAGCCGCCGCGCATCCCGCGCATGCAGCCGGCCCCGAGGCTGCCGCCGGGGTCGGCAACCGAACACCTTCATGTTCTCAGCCCCGCTGTCGAGACGTCATCAGGTACGCGCTTGTCTGGTTGTAGGACTAGTGTGACAAGCTGTAAAGCCAGGTAAAGAACATGGATCAGGGGAATCAAGTCTTTGATGTAAAAAGGAAATTCCCATGTTCGCGGCAAGGTAATCGTGCGCGCCCCGCATGAGAAACGACCTAGCATGAAGCCTGATCGAACTTGCAAGACCTCGCCGGCACAAGCTGCTGGTCCAACCACCACGAAGGAGAAAGACGATGTTTTCTCTCAAACAGTTGAGCCCGACGATTACCGACATGATCCGCTTCGACCATTCGCACACGATGGTGACCTTCCACCAGTATTCGCGCGACAAGCGCCCGACCGTCAAGAAGGCCCTGGCCGACACCATCTGCGACGCGCTGGAGATCCACGCGACGCTCGAGGAAGAGATCTTCTACCCGGCCATGCGCCAGCGCGATGCGAAAGAGCCCTTCATCCACAAGGCCGAGCCCGAGCACATGGAGATGCGCCGCCTCATCGCCGAGCTGCGCCGCACCAGCGGCTCCGACCCGCGCCACGACGACCTGGTGATGGAACTGATGCGCGACGTGATCCACCACGTGGCGGACGAGGAAACCAAGCTGCTGCCGCAGGCCGAAGCCATCTTCAGCCGCCAGGCGCTGTCCGAAATGGGCGCGCGCATGACCAGCCGCCGCATGCAGCTGGTGGGCCCCAAGGCCGGCAAGCTGGCCAAGGAGCATGTCGTGGGCTTCTCGGGCAGCACCGCCGCCATGGTCGTGGGCCTGGCCAGCGCGCTGTTCGCCGCCAAGGCGCTGGGACCGAAGAAGACCTGGAAATCGAATCCGGTCTGAGGTCTAGAGCCGGTCGGGGAAATAGACCGGCATCGGATCGAGCGTCGAGCGCAGGCCCAGGTGCTGGGCGTGCTCGCGCAGCCAGGTCTCGGCGGTCTGGACACCCAGGTCGTGCAGGAGCTGCAGGAAGCCCAGCTCCGCATTGAACTTGGCCGAGATCTTGTACTCGGACAGCCGGTCGTTGCCAGTAATGAGGTGGAGGCGTACCGGGTCCAGGGCAGCGCCGGCGCCGCGCAACTCGTCCGGCACCCCATGCAGGTGCTGCAAGGCGCTGATCTCGCGCACGAAGCTGATGTTGAAGGCGATCTCGTTGGCGCGGTTGCTGATGTCGGCCATGTTGCGCGGCAGCTCCTGGCGCGCGATCGGATTGTTTTGCACGATCACCAGGTCGCGCGCCGTCCCGCGCTCGATCAGGGGCGCGAGCGGCGGATTGGCGACATAGCTGCCGTCCCAGTAGGTCTCGCCATCGACTTCGACGGCCGCGAACACGGTCGGCAGGCAGGCCGAGGCCAGCACCTTCTGCACGTCCAGTTCCTTGCGTTCCCACAGCTTGCCGGTGCCGGTGCGCACATTGGTGGCGGTGATGAACAGTTCGAGTTCCTCGCATTCGCGCACGCGCGCGAAATTCACCGTCGCCGACAGGAAGTTGCGCAAGGGGTTGAGCGTCACCGGCGTTTCGAACACGGGTCCCGCCAGCGCGCCGGCCATTTCCAGCGGCTGGTAGGCCGGCGAATGCTCCATGGTGAAGCCACCCGCCATGTGGTCGAGCGGCGTGCGCTGCAAGGGACTGAGGATGGCGGTCTGGCCGAGGGTGCGCCAGAAGCGGTCGAGGGCCCGGCGCGCGCCCGCACGTCCGCCGCCGTGCGCATAGCCGTCGGCCAGCACCACGGCGTTGATCGCCCCGGCGCTGGTGCCGCTGATGGCGTCGAGTTCGAGCCACTCTTCCTGCAGCAGCCGGTCGAGCACGCCCCAGCCGAAGGCGCCGTAGGTGCCGCCGCCCTGCAGGCCGAGGCTGATGGTTTTATAGATCGTCACAATCGACTCCGTTTGATAGTTGGCGCGAGTCTAGTGCGATCTTGAATTGTGCGGCGCAGCATTGCCGCTTGTTATGCTCAGTTCGCCTTAAGCCATCCATCGGACCACGAGCGGCACCAGCCATGGCGCGATCAGGGCGGTGAGCGCGCCGTTCAGGCCCATGGCAAGGCCGGCGAATGCGCCCATCTCCGCGCTGAGCTGGAAGGCGCGCGCCGTGCCGATACCGTGCGAGGCCAGCCCCAGCGCCACGCCGCGCGCCGCGTCCGAGCGGATGCCCACGATCTGGAACACATACTTGCCCACGATGGCGCCAAAGATGCCGGTGCCGATCACCATGGCGGCGGTCAGCGCAGGAATACCGCCCAGCCGCTCGGACACCGCCATGGCGATCGGCGAGGTGGCCGATTTCGGGCCCAGGGTGTAAGCAAGTTCTGGCGTGGCGCCGAGCAGCAGCGCCACGCCGACCGCCGACACGATGGCGGTCACGCAGCCCGCCGCCAGCGCGGCCGCCAAGGGCAGGAAAGCCTTGCGCAGCCGCGGCAGCTGGCGCACCAGCGGCACGGCCAAAGCCACGGTGGCGGGGCCGAGCAGGAAGTGCACGAACTGCGCGCCCGAGAAATAGCGCTGGTAGGACATGCCGGACAGCCACAGCACGGCCGCGATCAGGGCGATCGAAATGGCGACCGGATTCGCCAGCGGCGAGCCTTTGCTGCGGCGGAAAATCCACTGCGCCGCCAAATAGGCGCACAGCGTCATGGTCAGTCCCAGCAGGGGTGAAGCGGAAAGATAGACCCAGAAATGGCTGAGGCCGGCGAAATCAGGCATCGCGCTGGTCCTCCTTGCCGAGCTTGCGCAGCATCAGGCCGGTGACCGCCAGGGTCAGGATGGTGCTGACGCCGACCGAGGCGATGATCGCGATCCAGTGCCCGCTGCCGCTCGCGGCCGCCGCGACGATGCCGACCCCGGCCGGCACGAACAGCAGCGACAGATGGGAGAGCAAGGTATTGGCGCCCTGTTCGACCAGGGTCTGGAGCGTGGGGAACAGGATCAGGGCCGCCATCAGCAGCAGCATGCCGGCCACGGGACCGGGAACCGGCAGGCCGAACAGGAAAACGATGCCTTCGCCAAGGCACTGGAACACCAACAGGACCGCGAACGCAGCCAACATACGACCTCCCGAATGCAAGAGCGGCCCCACGCATGGGGCCGCCAGAGCATGCAGGATAGCAGCTCAAGCAGCGGCGCGCAGGGCGCCGGTGTCTTTACGCCTCGGCGGTCGCCGCTGCGCCCTCAGTTGCGCCCGGAATGGCGCCGCGCTTGAGCTGGTCACGCTCGATCGACTCGAACAGCGCCTTGAAGTTGCCTTCGCCGAAGCCGTCGTCGCCCTTGCGCTGGATGAACTCGAAGAACACCGGGCCCAGCTGGGTCTCCGAGAAGATCTGCAGCAGCAGGCGCGGCTGGCCGCCTTCGGTGCTGCCGTCCATCAGCAGGCCGCGGGCCTTGAGCGCGTCGACATTCTCGCCGTGGTTCGGCAGGCGGCCTTCCAGCATCTCGTAATAGGTCGCCGGGGGCGCGCCCATCAGCGGAACGCCGGCGGCGCGCAGCGCATCGACGGTGGTGATCAGGTCGTCCGACAGCATGGCGATATGCTGGATGCCTTCGCCGTTGAACTGCATCAGGAATTCCTCGATCTGGCCGCCGCCCGCCTTGCCTTCCTCGTTCAGCGGAATGCGGATCTTGCCGTCCGGCGCGGTCATCGCGCGCGAGGTCAGACCGGTGTACTCGCCCTTGATGTCGAAGTAGCGGATTTCCTTGAAGTTGAACAGCTTCTCGTAGAAGCCGGCCCAGTAGCTCATGCGGCCGCGGTAGACGTTGTGGGTCAGGTGGTCGATGATCTTCAGGCCGTGGCCGACCGGGTGGCGCTCGACGCCGTCGAGGAACTCGAAATCGATGTCATAGATCGACTTGCCGTCTTCGAAACGGTCGATCAGGTAGAGCGGCGCGCCGCCGATGCCCTTGATCGCCGGCAGGCGCAGTTCCATCGGGCCGGTCGGGATCTCGACCGCCTGTGCGCCCAGTTCCAGCGCGCGCTTGTAGGCCTTGTGCGAATCCTTCACGCGGAAGGCCATGCCGCAGGCCGACGCGCCGTGCTCGGCGGCGAAGTAGGCGGCGTAGCTCTTCGGCTCGTTGTTGATGATGAAGTTGATGTCGCCCTGGCGGTACAGGGTGACGTCCTTCGAACGGTGCACCGCGACCTTGGTGAAGCCCAGCTTCTCGAACACGGGTTCCAGCACGCCCGGCGTCGGCGATGCGAACTCGACGAATTCGAAGCCCATCAGGCCCATGGGGTTCTCAAACAGGTCTGCCATTTTCTCTTCCTTTGTTGACTTGGGTTAGTGTCATCCACTGGCCGCGCATGATGCCCATGCGCAGCCGAATTTTTTCCTGCTACTCCGCGAAGACTTCCGCCAGCAGCCCGCGCAGCCACTGGTTGCCCGGATCCTGGTTGTAGCGCCGGTGCCAGAACACATTGGTCTGCAGCGGCGGCAGCTCCAGCGGCGGCGTGACCCACTCCAGGCCGAAAGGCGCTCCGGCGCGCTCGGCCAGCTTCTGCGGCACCGTCACGACCAGGTCGCTCGTGCTCACGATATAGGGCACCGCCGTAAAGTGCGGCACCCGGAAGCGCACCGAGGGGCCCACGCCCGCGCGCGCCAGCAGCTGGTTGATGCGGTCGTAAGGACTGTCGCTCGCATCCACCAGCAAGTGCTCGGCGCGCACGAAGCGCTCCAGCGTCATTTCTCCCCGCCCCAGCGGGTGGCCCTTGCGGAACATGCTGACATAGGGCTGGCGGAACAGCTGGCGCTGGTACAGGGCTTCGGACACATCCTCGAAGGGTCCGATCGCCAGGTCCACCCGCCCGCCTTCCATCTCTTCCTTCAGGTTCACCGCGCCCGCCCGCAGCGAGGAAATCTCCACGCCAGGGGCCAGCTGCCGGCAGCGCTCGATCAGGGTGGGCATGAAGTAGATCTCGCCCACGTCCGTCATCGCCAGGGTGAAGCGGCGGCTGCTGGTGCCCGGCTCGAAGCGGCTGCGCTGGTTCAGCGCCAGCGCCACCTGGGCCATCGCCACCCCGATCGGCTCCGCCATCTGGGTCGCGAGCGGGGTCGGCTGCATGCCGCTGGCCGTGCGCACGAACAGCTCGTCGCCGAAGCTGCGCCGCAGGCGCGCCAGCGCATTGCTCACCGCCGACTGGCTCAGTCCCAGCCGCTTGGCGGCGGAGGAGATCTGGCGCTCCCGGTAGACTTCCTGGAACACGGACAGCAGATTCAGGTCGATGGTGTGCGGTTCTATCATGGGCGTTCGCTGGCCGGCCGCACGACGCTGGCCTGGACATTGCGCATTGTCGGCCCCGTCCCGGCATGGGAACAGCAATATTGATGGGATAAATAGTCTACATTTTTCTATTCATCTCGTAAAACACGGCGAATTCTTCTAGAGTGAGCGCCAATAGACATCGTCCCAGCTTACGTCCCAGGAGAATCCAGCATGAGCCAGCCCCTTGGCTACCAGTCCGGCTTCGGCAACGAGTTCGCCACCGAGGCCCTGCCCGGCGCCCTGCCGCTGCACCGCAATTCGCCCCAGCGCGTGGCCCATGGGCTGTACGCCGAGCAGATTTCCGGCACCGCCTTCACGGCGCCGCGCAGCCACAACCGCCGCTCCTGGCTGTACCGGATCCGCCCGGCCGCCGTGCATGGCCGCTTCGCGCCGATGGACGCCGGGCGCATCGTGGGCCGCTTCGACACCCCGGCCCCGCCCGACCAGATGCGCTGGAGCCCGCTGCCCATGCCGGACAGGCCCACCGATTTCATCGAAGGCTGGGTGACCATGGCCGGCAACGGCTCGCCGGAAGCCATGACCGGCTGCGCCATCCACCTGTACGCCGCCAACCGCTCGATGGGAGGCCGCTACTTCTGTAACGCCGACGGCGAGCTGCTGATCGTGCCGCAGCAGGGCCGCCTGTCCATCGCCACCGAGATGGGCCTGGTCGAGGTCGAGCCGCAGGAAATCGCGGTGATTCCGCGCGGCGTGCGCTTCGCGGTCGCTTTGCCGGACGGCGAGGCGCGCGGCTACATCTGCGAGAACTTCGGCGCCCTGCTCCAGCTGCCGGACATGGGCCCGATCGGTTCCAACGGCCTGGCGAACCCACGCGACTTCCTGACCCCGGTCGCGAAATACGAAGACCTCGAAGGCGACTTCGAACTGGTCACCAAGTTCTGCGGCCGCCTGTGGCGCGCCGAGATCAAGCACTCGCCGCTGGACGTGGTGGCCTGGCACGGCAACTACGCGCCGTATAAATACGACCTGCGCCACTTCAACACCATCGGTTCGATCAGCTACGACCACCCGGACCCTTCGATCTTCCTGGTGCTGCAGGCCCCGAGCGACACCCCCGGCGTGGACACCCTGGACTTCGTGATCTTCCCGCCGCGCTGGCTGGTCGGCGAAGACACCTTCCGCCCGCCCTGGTTCCACCGCAACGTGGCGAGCGAGTTCATGGGCCTGATCCACGGCGCCTACGACGCCAAGGCCGAGGGCTTCGTGCCGGGCGGTGCCAGCCTGCACAACTGCATGAGCGGCCACGGCCCGGATGCCGCCACCTTCGACAAGGCCAGCGGATCCGACACCAGCCAGCCGCACAAGGTGGCGGACACCATGGCCTTCATGTTCGAGACCCGCAACGTCATCGTTCCGACCGAACACGCGCTGAATTCGCCGCAGCGCCAGGGCGATTACCAGCAGTGCTGGGCCGGCATCCGTAAATATTTCCGACCGGAACAGTAGGCCATTTGTGTTCCTTTGAATTGCCGGGCATGCGATGATGCGCCGTACGCTGGCGTGGCGTGCCCGGCAACGGCCCGGAAGAAGTCCGGACAAGGGCTATCGCCCCCTCTCTCCCCCTTATGACAGACATATTGATCATCCTCGTTCTGATTTTGATGAACGGGGTGTTCGCCATGAGCGAGCTCGCGCTTGTCTCGGCAAAACGCATGCGCCTGGAAAGGCGCGCGGAAGAAGGCAGCCGCGGTGCGCGCGCCGCCCTCGACCTCTCCGATAATCCCAGCCACTTCCTCTCCACGGTGCAGGTCGGCATCACGCTGATCGGCATCTTCAACGGCGCCTTCGGCGAAGCCTCCTTGGTCACGCGCCTCGCCCCGGAAATCGAGACCATTCCCACCCTTGCGCTCTACGCGCGCGAGATCGCGCTCGGCATCGTCGTGGTGTGCATCACCTTCGCCTCCATCATCCTGGGCGAGCTGGTCCCCAAGCGCATCGCCATGCAGTACCCGGAAGCGATGGCGACCCTGATCGCGCAGCCGCTGCGCATCCTGTCCAGGCTGATGGCGCCCTTTGTCAAGGTGCTGTCCCTGACCACCGAAGCGATCGTGCGCGTGCTCGGCATTCGCGACGGCAAGGACGAAGCGCCGACCGAGGAAGACATCACCGGCATGATCAAGGAAGGCACCGACGCCGGCGTCTTCGAAAAGACCGAGTACGACATCGTCTCGCGCGCCCTGCGGCTGGACGACCGCCACCTGAAGGCCCTGATGACGCCGCGCGTCGACCTGGTGATCCTGGACCTGGAAGCGGACCGCAAGGCCAATCTCGATTTGATCGCGGACAATCCCTACAGCCGCTACCCCGTGTACCGTGGTGACCGCGCGCACATCCTCGGCTATGTGATGGCGCGCGACCTGTTCGCGCAATCGGTGCGCCACGGCTCGCTCGACGCCATCAACCTCGACGCCGCGATCCAGCCGCTGCTGTACGTGCCGGAGACGGTAAGCGCGATGGCCCTGCTGGAGCTGTTCAAGAAGAACCGCGCGGAGCTGGCCCTGATCGTCGACGAATACGGCGACATCCAGGGCATGGTGACCCTGAGCGACGTGATGAGCGCACTGGTCGGCGACGTGACCGTGATCGGCGAAGAGCACGATCCCGACGCCGTCCAGCGCCAGGACGGCAGCTGGCTGCTGGACGGCGGCATGCCGCTCGACCGCTTCCGCGACCTGATGAACACGGCGATCGCGTTCCCGGACGAGGAGACCGGCGCCTACCACACGCTGGCGGGCTTCGTGCTGTACCAGCTGGGGTATATCCCGAAGGTGTCCGAGTTCTTCGACTGGGAGGATTACCGGATCGAGATCGTCGACATGGACGGCAACCGCATCGACCGCATCCTGGTGTGCCGCCGCGAGCAGGCGCCGCGCAAGAAGTCCTGACCGGGCGTCCGAGACGCCGGTCACACGAACCCGGAGCACCTGTTTGGACACCATCCGGCTTGGCCCCTTCATCCTTCCCCTGCAAACCGTCCTGGTCCTGGCGGCGGTCCTGGCCGCCACCGGCCTCGCCGACTGGCTGCGCAACAGGCGGGGCGTGGACGCCGGCCCGGTGCTGTGGAAGATGATACTGGCCGGTTTCGTCACCGCCCGCGCCGTCTTCGTACTGCGCCACCACGACATCTACGCCGCCTCGCCCCTGAGCGCGCTGGACATCCGCGACGGCGGCTTCCAGGCGACCGCCGGCCTGTTCGCCGCCTGCGTGACCGGCGCCGAGCTCACCCGCCGCGACAGCGCCCTGCGCCGCCCCTTGCTGGTCTCGAGCCTGGCCGGCGCGGCGATCTGGCTGGGCGGCACGCTGCTTGGACACCTCATGGCGCCGGCACAGCCGCCCATGCCCGACGTCCAGGTGCGCCGCCTCGACGGCGCCGAGGTGCCGCTGCACAGCTTCGGCGGCCGTCCGCTGGTGGTCAACCTGTGGGCCACCTGGTGCCCGCCCTGCCGCCGCGAGATGCCGGTCCTGATCGAGGCGCAGCGCAGCTATCCCGAGATCGGCTTCGTCTACGTGAACCAGGGCGAATCGCTGGATACGGTGAAGCGCTTCATGGCCGAGCAGGGCCTGGACACCAAGGGGGTGGTGGCCGATCCCACCGGCCGCCTGGCGTCCCGCACCAACTCGCCCGGCTACCCGACCACCCTGTTTTACGATGCATCCGGCACATTGCGCTTGCGCCACTCGGGCGAGCTATCCGAAGCAAGCCTGCGCGACAAGCTCGACAGCCTGCGCGAGGCGCGCTGAAGCGGGCCCAAGCTTTCCCCGCGACGCCACATGTGGTACAACAGCGGGCGTACCGAGGAGAGCCGTATGCAAGTCAACCCGATCCAGCTGTTCGACGCCGAGTCGTCCACCTTCACCTACATCCTGGTGCCGCCCGGCAGCCGCGAGGCCGTCATCATCGATCCGGTCGACCGCCATGTGGAGCGCGACCTGGCCCACATCGCGCGCCTCGGCCTGCAGCTGACCCATGTGCTGGAAACCCATGCCCATGCCGACCACGTGACCTCGGCCGGCAAGCTGCGCGCCATGACCGGCGCCAAGGCCTGCGTGCCCAGCGGCTGCGGGATTCCGCCGGCCGAAGTCCAGCTCAACGACGGCGACCGCATCTCCTTCGCCGGGCACGAGCAGATCGACGTGATCCACACGCCTGGCCACACGGCGGGCAGCGTGTGCTACCTGTGGCGCGGCAACCTGTTCACCGGCGACACCCTCCTGATCGACGGCTGCGGCCGCACCGACTTCCAGAGCGGCAGCGCGGACGCGCTCTACGACAGCGTCACGCGCAAGCTGTTCGCGCTGGACGACGCCACCCGCGTCTGGCCCGGCCACGACTACAAGGGCCAGTCGGTCTCGACCATCGGCTGGGAACGCCGCCACAACGCGCGCCTCGCCAACCGTTCGCGCGAGGACTTCGTCGCGCTGATGGCAGCGCTCAACCTGCCGCGCCCCAGGCTGATGGACATCGCCGTGCCCGCCAACCAGAACCTGGGCCTGCCCCACAGCGTCTGAGCGGCGTCGCCCGGCTGAGCCCGGCGCCCCGTTCGTTACGCTGCGTACATTCCTGCCGTCTTGCCGCGAGCGCGCTATCATGGCCGCGTAGCCTTCCCACGTGCATTGCGCAGACGGACAGGAGGAGTTGTGAAGCGCGCACCCATTCCGCTGGCGGCCTTCGTCGTCGATCCGGACGGCACCATTCTCCGCTGGAGCCGTGCCTGCGAACAGGTCACCGGCTACACCGCGGAGCAGGTGCGCGGCTGGACCGTGGAGCGCCTGCTCGCCTTCGAGTCTCCGCGCCACGAAGCGCTGTCCATACTCTCGCGCGCCGATACCGCTTCGCTGGCCAAGCTGGCGCGCGCGGACGGCGGCACGCTGCCAGTGCGGGTCACCGTCTCGCCCGAAGCCCTCGACCAGGCGGGCGGCCCGACCTACAGCATGGTCATGCTGCCGGTCGAGCCTTTGCCGCAGCACCCGGCGGTGATCCGCGAGCTGCCCATCGGCGACATCATCGAAGACCTTCCCTGCGTGTTCTACGTGATCGACGAATCCGGTTGCCTGGTGTTCTGGAACCACCAGCTGGAGGAAGCGCTCCAGCGCACGCCTGAGGAACTGCGCACCACCGAAGTGAAGTATTTCTACCCCGAAGAAGTGCGCGACGAAATCGGCCAGTACCTGACCGCCGCCTTCGAACAGGGCGAATCCACCCACGAAGCGGACCTGGTGGGCAAATACGGACGGCGCGCCACCTACATGTTCCATTGCTGCCGCACCCACCTGGCCGGCAAGCCCTGCGTGTTCGGCACCGGCCTCGACATCTCCGCACGCAAGCAGGTCGAGCACGGCCTGCGGGTGCGCGAGCGGGCCCTGTATTCGAGCGTCAACGCGATCGTCATCACCATCTGCGAGGACGGCGAAAACCTGATCGAGTACGTGAACCCCGCCTTCGAACAGATCACCGGCTACACGCTGGCCGAGATCAAGGGACGGGACCCGCGCTTCATGCGCGTGGAGGGCTGCGACGAGCACGAACACAAGCGCATCCACGACGCCATCAAGCGCAAGGAAAGCGTGCGCTCCATCCTGCGCAACGCCCGCAAGAACGGCGAGATCTTCTGGAACGACCTGCGCATCGATCCGGTGACCACGGTCGACGGCGCCGTGACCCATTTCGTGGCCGTCATCAGCGACATCACCGAGGCCCGCCACTACGAGCGCCGCCTGCACCACCTGGCCCACCACGACCCGCTGACCGGCCTGGCCAACCGCACCCTGCTCCTGGACCGGCTCAAGTTCGCGGTCGATTTCTCGCTGCGCCACCGCGTGCTGGGCGCCCTCGCCTTCCTGGACCTCGACAACTTCAAGCACATCAACGACAACTTCGGCCACGACGCCGGCGACGCGGTGCTGCGCGAGATCGCCGAGCGCCTGCGCGTCAACATGCGCGAGGACGACCTGGTGGCGCGCATCGGCGGCGACGAGTTCGTCCTGCTGATCCACGACCAGCCCAGCGTGGCCCACGTGACCGACCTGCTCGAACGGGTGCGCCGCAGCGTCGGCACGCCGGTGCTGGTGGGCGGACGCGAGATCGTCCCCGGCACCAGCATCGGCGTGAGCCTGTTCCCGAACGACGGCAACACCGTCGACCGGGTGATGCGCGCCGCTGATGCAGCCATGTACCACGCCAAGGCCCTGGGCAAGAACAATATCCAGTTCTATTCGGCCGAGATGGCCCAGGCCATGCACCAGCACCTGATGCTCCAAGCGAGCCTGAGCCGGGCGATCCGCAACGACGAGATGGTGCTGGGCTTCCAGCCCAAGGTCGACCTGCGCAGCGGCAAGGTGATCGGGGCCGAGGCCCTGGTGCGCTGGCAGCGCCCCGAGCACGGCCTGATCCAGCCCGACAACTTCATCCCGGTGGCCGAGGAAACCGGCCTGATCGTGCCGCTGGGCGAATGGGTGATCCAGGAAGCCTGCCGCACCTTGCGCTCGCTCAACGCGGCGGGCGCCAAGGATTTCGTCATCTCGGTCAACCTGTCGGCGCGCCAGCTGCGCCAGCGCCAGTTCGCCAAGCGCCTGGCGGCCACCCTGGCGCGCTACCAGGTGCCGGCGGGCCAGCTCGAACTGGAGGTGACCGAAAGCCAGCTGATGGACAATCCGGCCGACGCCAAGGACGCCCTGGTCCAGCTCAAGGAACTCGGGGTGCACCTGTCGATCGACGATTTCGGTACCGGCTACTCGAGCTTGAGTCACCTGCGCAAGTTCCCGGTCGACTACATCAAGATCGACCGCTCCTTCCTGACCGACCTGCAGGCCGACGACCACGCCGTCATCCCGCGCGCCATCATCGCGCTCGGGCACAGCCTCAAGCTGCAAGTGGTGGCCGAAGGCGTCGAGACCCAGGAACAGCTGGCCTTCCTGCGCGACCACGACTGCGACCAGATGCAGGGCTATTACTTCAGCCCGGCCGTGCCTTCGGACCAGCTGGAAGACATGATCCGCTGCGATACCCGGCTGCTTGCCTAGCGGCCTGCGTGCGCCCGTCTACGGCGCAGGCCGCTATACTCGGCGCATCCCCGTCATGAAGGATGACCATGTTTCTCTTTTTCTCGAACAAGCTCGGCTGCCTGGGATCGATCCTGGTGTCGGTGGTCCTGACCCTGCTGGTGCTCTTGTTCTTCGGCGTGCTCTAATCAGCGTCCAGGCGGCCCCATCGGACGCATGCCGGGACCCCGGTTGCCGCCGCCAAAGGAGCCGAAGCGGTAGGACAGGCCCAGGAACACGACCCGTCCGTCGCCGCGGCGCACGCTGCGTTCGCGCAGGCGCGCGGTCTCGGTGACCATCTCCGTCTTCTGCGAATCGAACACGTCGTTGACATTGAGCACCAGGCTCAGGGCCGGGCTCAAGGTCCGGCGATAACTGAGGTTGGCCGTCCGCACGGGCTGGCGGTAGCCCTCTCCGAACAATTCCTTGCCCTGGGCATTGAGCACCAGCTGGAACTGGTTCTCCTTGTCCGGCTGCCAGCCGATACGGCCGCGCACGCTGAGCGAGGCCGCACTGCGGTTTGCCCCGGCCTGCCCGCCCAGCACGGTCTGCTCCGCATAGCCGATATTGCCGCTCAGGTTCAGCTGCAGGGCCGGCGTGGCGCGTCCGCTGAACGAGAATTCCAGCCCGCCCGAGCGCTTGCTGCCCGCGTTCTCGCGCGTGGTGAGCAGCACGTCGTTGGCCAGCAGCAGGCGCCGCTCGGAAATCAGGTCGGTATCGCGCCGCGCGTACAGGCGCAGGTTGGTGTCTACCTTCCCGAAGCGGGTCTCGTAGCCCAGCTCCAGCGAATCCGACTCGCTGGGCTTGAGCGCCGGGTTGCCGGATGCGATGTTCAGCTCGTCGCGGTAGACCACGAAGGGATTCAGGTCGCCCGCGCCGGGACGGCGGATGCGGTGGGCGTAGCTCAGGCGCAGCGTGCCATCCTCGGACAGCGCGTAGGTGACGAAGGCGCTCGGGATCAGGTCGGTCGAATCGTTCCTGGCCCGGATCCCGGTCGTCACCTGGTGCATGTCGAGTTCGTTGTACTCCGCCCGCAGGCCGCCCTGCGCCTTCCACTTGCTGTCCAGGCGGCGCTCGTAGGAGCCGTAGACGGCCAAGGTGGAGTCGTCCAGCTCGAAGCGGTTGGTGCGCGTGGTATTGACGCGCTCGGCCATGGTGGCCGGGTCGATGTCGAGGAACAGGTTGTCGAAGCTGCTGCTGGTGCGCGCCGCCTTGGCGCCCAGCTTGAGCAGCCCCTCCGCCACCGGCAGCTCGTAGTCGGCGGTGAAGTCGGCCACGCGGCTGTCGTTGACGCCCTCCTGGCGGTTGAAGGGATTCGCCGCGGCCGGCGGCCGCAGCGTATACAGGCTGGCATAGCGCGCGCCGTTGTCGTTGTCCGAGCCTGACAGGCGCAGGTCGAGCTTGAGCGCCTCGCCGTCCTGGTCGCCCTTGTGGTCCAGTCGCGTGCCCAGGCTGTAGCTGCGGTTGCGGCCCTCGCGTTCCGTGCCGCGGGTGTACTCGCTCTCGACGCTGCCGTCCGGCCGCAGGCCCCGGTAGTCTTCGCTTGAATCGCCGTCGCTGTTTGCAGCCTGGTAGTTCGCGTTCACGCCGAGCACATCCTTGTCGCCCAGGTTGTAGCTGAGCGATCCGTTGAAGCCGCCGACGTCGTTGCGGTTCTCGCCGCGGCTATGCTGCGCGCTGCGCGACACGGCGCCGCTGGCCGGATCGATGCGCTCGCGCAAGGTTTCGCCGGTCGAAGCGCGACGGTCGTGGCGGCCGAAGACGCTGCCCTGCAGGCTCATGCGGCCGGTGGTGTAGCTGCCGAAGGCATTCGCGTGGAAGCGTCCCCCGGTGCCGGCGTTGGCGTTGAGCGAAGCGAAACCGCCGGGGCGCCGCTCGCGCCGCATCACCAGGTTGATGATCGGCCCGCCGCCGCCCTCGTTGCCGAACTGAGCGCCCGGATTGTTGATCACCTCGACCGATTCCAGGTCCGCCGCCGGCAGCGCGTTCAGCGCCGCGGCCCGGTTCTCGCCCTGCATCATGGCCGACTGCTTGCCGTCCACCAGGATCTGCACATTGTTGCGTCCGCGCAGCGAGACATTGCCGTCCGGATCAACCGCCACCGAGGGCACCTTGTTCAGGGTGTCGGCCACCGAGTCGACCGAGGTCGCCGGGTCGGCCTTGACGTCGTAGACCTGGCGGTCGATGCGGTTGGTCGGGCGCGCGGCGCTGACCGAGACCGTGGCTTCGACCGCCGGCGCCGGCACGGCGGGCGCCGCTTTCGCCTGCTCCTGTGCGGGTGGCTCCTGCGCCTGCTGGGCCTGGACGGAAGCGGTGGCGGCGCACAGCGCGAGCACGGCGCGGCCCAGTGTCGAGATCGGGACAGAAGCGGTGCGGTGCGGCATGGTCATACGTTGGCATCAGGGCGAGCGTGAATGGACGGAACCGACGATTCTCGCACAGATGAGTCTGCTTGATGAGTTCCGGCGTCACCCTGCGCATGCTCCTTCGCAAGAGAGAGAAATCGATGCCGGCGCCTGCAAGACGGCCCCACTTCAGTTACATTGAACGGCCAGATCCGATTTTCTCTTCTAGGAGATTGTGATGAGCCGCAAGACCCCCATTGAGCGCTACCGCAACATCGGCATCAGCGCCCACATCGATGCCGGCAAGACCACCACGACCGAGCGCATCCTGTTCTACACTGGTGTCAATCACAAGATCGGCGAAGTGCACAATGGCGCGGCGACCATGGACTGGATGGAGCAGGAGCAGGAGCGCGGCATCACGATCACCTCGGCCGCGACCACGGCTTTCTGGCGCGGCATGGGCAACACCTTCCCCGAGCACCGCATCAACATCATCGACACCCCCGGCCACGTCGATTTCACCATCGAGGTCGAGCGCTCCATGCGCGTGCTGGACGGCGCGGTGATGGTCTACGATTCGGTTGGCGGCGTACAGCCGCAGTCCGAGACCGTCTGGCGCCAGGCGAACAAGTACAAGGTGCCGCGCATCGCTTTCGTGAACAAGATGGACCGCGTGGGCGCCGACTTCTTCCGCGTGCACCGCCAGATCAAGGAGCGCCTGAAGGGCGTGCCGGTGCCGATCCAGATTCCGCTGGGGGCCGAAGACCACTTCGAGGGCGTGATCGACCTGGTCAAGATGTGCGCCATCAAGTGGGACGACGCCAGCCAGGGCGTCAAGTTCAGCTACGAGGACATCCCCGACAGCCTCAAGGAGCTGGCGCGTGAATGGCACGAGCACCTGGTCGAGGCGGCGGCCGACGCCACCCCCGAGCTGCTGGAGAAATACCTGGGCGGCGACACCTTCAGCGAGGACGAGATCAAGTCCGCCCTGCGCCAGCGCACCATCCGCAACGAGATCGTGCCCATGCTGGCCGGCAGCGCGTTCAAGAACAAGGGCGTGCAGGCCATGCTCGACGCGGTCATCGAGTACCTGCCCTCGCCGGTGGACGTCCCGGCCATCGCCGGACACGACGAGCACGACCGGGAGATCGAGCGCCATCCTTCCGACGACGAACCCTTCTCGGCCCTGGCCTTCAAGATCATGTCCGATCCTTTCGTCGGCCAGCTGACCTTCTTCCGCGTGTATTCGGGCGTGGTCAATTCCGGCGACACCGTGTACAACCCGACCAAGGCGCAGAAGGAGCGCCTGGGCCGCATCCTGCAGATGCACGCCAACGAGCGCAAGGAAATCAAGGAAGTCTTCGCCGGCGACATCGCCGCCGCCGTCGGCCTCAAGGCGGTCACGACCGGCGACACCCTGTGCAGCCCGGACCACGTGATCGTGCTGGAGAAGATGGTGTTCCCGGAACCGGTGATCTCGCAGGCGGTGGAACCGAAAACCAAGGCCGACCAGGAAAAGATGGGCGTCGCCCTGAATCGGCTGGCCCAGGAAGACCCGTCCTTCCGCGTCCACACGGACGAGGAATCGGGCCAGACCATCATGTCCGGCATGGGCGAGCTGCACCTGGAGATCCTGGTGGACCGCATGAAGCGCGAGTTCGGCGTCGAGGCCACGGTCGGCAAGCCCCAGGTGGCCTACCGCGAGACCATCCGCAAGCCGGTCGAGGACGTCGAAGGCAAGTTCGTCAAGCAATCCGGCGGCAAGGGCCAATACGGCCACGTGGTGCTCAAGCTGGAGCCGATGGACCCCGGCAAGGGCTACGAATTCGTCGATGCCATCAAGGGCGGCGTGGTGCCGCGCGAATACATCCCGGCGGTGGACAAAGGCATCCGCGAGACCCTGCAGAGCGGCGTGCTGGCCGGCTACCCGGTGGTCGACGTGCGCGCCACCCTCACCTTCGGGTCCTACCACGACGTCGACTCCAACGAGAACGCCTTCCGCGTGGCTGCCTCGATGGCCTTCAAGGACGGCATGCGCCGCGCCGCGCCCGAGCTGCTGGAGCCGATGATGCAGGTCGAGGTGGAGACGCCCGAGGAATTCACCGGCAACGTGATGGGCGACCTGTCGACGCGGCGCGGCATGGTCCAGGGCATGGACGAGATACCGGGCGGCGGCGGCAAGCTGGTCAAGGCCCTGGTGCCGCTGGCCGAGATGTTCGGCTACTCGACCACCCTGCGCTCGCTGACCCAGGGGCGCGCGACCTACACCATGGAGTTCAAGCAGTACTCGCCAGTGCCGAAGCACGTGCTGGACCAGATCGCGACTTCGCGCACCGGCCGCTAGCATGCGCCGTCGTCCACCGAGGCGGGGTAAGGTGACGGCTGATTAGTCCACCCTTGTCCAGGAGTTTCTCATGCGGAAAATGATCATGATGGCCGTGGCCGGCTTCGTGTGGCGCCAGATCCAGCGCCGGGTGTTCAAGCAGACCTATTCGGTGAAGCCGACCCGGCGCTATTTCTGAGCAAATCCTAACCAATGTAAATCGCCCGGAAGTCGTTGACGTTGGTCAGCGTCGGGCCGGTGAGGACGGCGTCGCCCAGGGCGCCGAAGAAGCCGTGCCCGTCGTTGCCGTCCAGGCTGGCGGCCGGGTTGATGCCTTGCGCCCAGGCACGCGCCAGGGTGTCCGGCGTGACGACGGCGCCGGCGATTTCCTCGATGCCGTCGACGCCGTCGGTGTCGCCCGCCAGCGCATGGATCCCCGGGTGGCCGCGCAGGGCCAGGGCCAGGGCCAGCAGGAATTCCACATTGCGCCCGCCGCGTCCTTTTCCCCGCACCGTCACCGTGGTTTCGCCGCCCGAGAGCAGGATGCAGGGCGGGCGGAAGGGCTGGCCCTTGTCCGCGACCTGGCGCGCGATGCCAGCCAGCAGCGTTCCGGCGCTGCGTGCCTCCCCTTCGAGGCTGTCGCCCAGCAGGTGGACCGGAATCCCGGCGCGTTCGGCCACCCTGGCCGCCGCTTCCAGCGCCATCTGGGGCGTGGCGATCAAGTGCGTCTCGATGCGCGCCAGCCGCTTGTCGCCCGGCTTGAGGCTTTCTCCTTCGCCGCTTTCGAGCAGCCTGCGCGCCGCCGGCGGCAGCGCGATGCCGTAGCGCCCGACGACTTCCAGCGCGTCCGCGCAGGTGCTCGGATCGGCCACGGTCGGCCCGGAGGCGATGTCGATCGGATCGTCGCCCGGCACGTCGGAAATGAGCAGCGTCAGCACCCGCGCCGGGTGGCAGGCCGCCGCCAGGCGCCCGCCCTTGATGCTCGAGAGGTGGCGGCGCACGCAATTCATTTCCGAGATCGTGGCGCCGGAAGCGAGCAGCGCCTGGTTGATGGCCTGCTTGTCCCCGATGCCGATGCCGGGCGCGGGCAGCGGCAGCAGGGACGATCCGCCTCCCGAGATCAGGCAGATCACCAGGTCGTCTTCATTCAAGCCCTGGACCATGGCCAGCATGCGCTGCGCCGCGGCGAGGCCGGCGGCGTCGGGAACCGGATGGGCGGCCTCGACTACCTCGATGGCGCGGGTGGGGACGGCATAGCCGTAGCGGGTGACGACCATGCCTTCCAGCGGCGCGCTCCAGTTGTCTTCCAGCGCCTGGGCCATGCTGGCTGCCGCCTTGCCCGCGCCGACCACCAGGGTGCGGCCCTTGGGCGGCGGCGGCAGGAAGCGCGCAATGGAGCAGCGTGGCGCCGCCGAATCGATGGCCGCCTGGAACATCTCGGTCAAAAGCGCCCGGATGGCGGGCGGCTGTAAAACGCTCATGGGATCATTCCGGTGAATTGTTGCTACTTACCTTATCGCGAATTCTACCCGGCCGTAAGGATGCAGTAGAATTCCTGTCTTTCAGGCAATCATACAATTCATAAGGCCGGGGCCGACGATGCAAGACGCGAAGCACGAACTCAAACGCGGACTGAAGAACCGCCACATCCAGCTGATCGCCCTGGGCGGCGCCATCGGCACCGGACTCTTCCTCGGCATCGCCCAGACCATCCAGATGGCGGGCCCCTCGGTCCTGCTCGGCTACGCCATCGCCGGCGCGGTCGCCTTCCTGATCATCCGCCAGCTGGGCGAGATGATCGTCGCCGAACCCGTCGCCGGCTCCTTCAGCCATTTCCCGAACAAATACCTGGGCCGGATGGCCGGTTTCGTCTCGGGCTGGAACTACTGGGTCATGTACATCCTGGTCAGCCTGGCCGAGCTCTCTGCCCTGGGCATCTACATGCAATACTGGTTCCCCGAGATCCCGACCTGGGTCACGGCGCTGGCCTTCTTCTTCCTGGTCAACGGCCTGAACCTGATGAACGTGAAGGCTTTCGGCGAGATGGAATTCTGGTTCGCGCTGATCAAGGTGGTGGCCGTGGTCGGCATGATCGTGTTCGGCGTCTGGCTGCTGGCCAGCGGCGGCGCCGGTCCCGAGGCAGGCGTATCGAACCTGTGGCGGCACGGCGGCTTCTTCCCGAACGGCGCGGCCGGGCTGGCGATGTCGATGGCCGTCATCATGTTCTCCTTCGGCGGCCTGGAATTCATCGGCATGACCGCCGCCGAGGCGGACGACCCGAGCCGCACCATCCCGCGCGCCACCAACAACGCCCTGTACCGCATATTGATCTTCTACATCGGCGCGCTGGCGGTGCTGCTGTCGCTCTACCCGTGGCAGAAGGTCGTCACCGGCGGCAGCCCCTTCGTGCTGATCTTCAAGGAACTCGACAGCGGCCTGGTCGCCAATGTGCTCAACTTCGTGGTGCTGACGGCCGCCCTGTCGGTCTACAACGGCTGCGTCTACGCCAACAGCCGCATGCTCTACGGCCTGGCCCAGCAAGGCAACGCGCCCCGCTTCCTGCTGCGCATCTCTTCGCGCGGCGTGCCGCTGGCGGCGCTGGGCGTCTCGGCCCTGGCCACCTTCGCCGCCATCGCCGTCAACTATTTCCTGCCCGAGCAGGCGCTGGGCATGCTGATGCTGCTGGCCGTGGCCGCCCTGGTGATCAACTGGGCGATGATTTCGTGGAGCCACCTGCGCTTCCGCCGCGAGAAGGACAAGCTAGGCCAGGCTACCTTGTTCCGCAGCCCCTTCTATCCGCTGTCGAACTACCTGTGCCTGGGTTTCGTGGCGCTGCTGCTGGTGATCATGCTGCTGAGCCCCGGCCTGAACATCGCGGTCTACCTGATCCCGGTGTGGCTGGGCGCCTTGTGCATCGGCTACCTGGTGCGCGAGCGCCGCGCGGCGGCTGCGGTCGAAGCCGCCTAGATCAGGCGTCGTTCGCGGCCATCGCCTGCACGGCAGCCTGGCCGCGCATGTGGGCCACCACCTCCGCGAAGGGCATGGGCTTGCCGAACAGCCAGCCCTGTCCATACTGGACTCCCCGTGCGCGCAGGAACTCGGCCTGCGCCTCGCTCTCGATACCCTCGGCGACCATGCTCAGGTCCAGGTCGCGCGCAATGGCAATGATGTGCTGAACCACCTGGCTGGTCGGCGCCTCGGTGCCGATCGCCTCGATGAAGCTGCGATCGATCTTCAGGTAGTCGAGTTCGAGCGATTCCAGATAGGCGAGGCTGGAGTAGCCGGTGCCGAAGTCGTCGATCGCCAGCGCGAAGCCATTGCGGCGCAAGACGCCGGTCGTGGTGCGCGCCACGTCCGGATCCATCAGGCCCCGCTCGGTCACTTCGAGGATCAGGTTGCCGGGCGCCGCGCCCATCCCGCGCAAGGCCGCGTGCAGTCCGTCGAGGAAGCCTGGATCGTGGAAATCGGCCGGCGATACATTGATGGCGATATGGAAGCCGGGATGGGCGGCCAGCAGGCCCGCTGCCTCCTTGCACAGCAGTTCGAGCACCCGCTCGGTGATCCGGACGATCATGCCGTGCTGTTCGGCGATCGGGATGAACAGCTCCGGACTCACGATCTCGCCGTTCGGGCGCCGCCAGCGCAGCAGCGCCTCGACGCCGACCCAGCGCCCGCTTTGCAGGTCGACCACGGGCTGGTACAGCAGGAACAATTCCTCGCGGCGCAACGCGCTCCGCACCGCCGCCGGCAGCGCCATCTGTTCGCGCGCCAGGTAGAGGATCGCCAGGGTCAGCAGCGCGCCGGCCGCCAGTCCGACCGGGACCAGGCGCCGCGCCACGTCGCTCGTGCGCTCGCGCAGGTAGCGCAGCGGCACGGCGGCGATGGCCGCGGTCAGATAGTGCTCCGAGCGCACCACCGCGACAAGATGCTCCCCATCGACGAAAGCCGCCTCGCGCGCCTTGCCGAGCCGGCCGAGCCAGGCCGGCTCGATGTGGCCGCGCACACTTAGCGGCGTCGTGCTCTGCCTGGAGAACACCGCCAGCGACACATCCGGTTCGCTCTTGGCCGTGTCGATCGGCAGATCCTTGTGGATGACGGCCGCGAAACCGTTCCGCTCGATGACGATAAAAGACCGCTGCGGCGCGAACGGGAAGCGTACGTTGCGCCGGAACGAGGCGGCGTTCGCGGTACGGTAATCGGCCGGGCCGAGCGAGAACTGGCTCGACTGGCCTGCGAACGACGAGCAGACCAGCATATCGCCGCGCAGGTAGCCGACGGCCTGGATATAGCTCGAGCCGACATCGATTTCGCGCATGGCGTCGATGCTGGCCGGCGAACAGGGCGCCGCCGCATGATCCCGGGCGAGGCGGTCCACGCCCACCGCGATCTGGGCGCCGGTTTCGTCGGAACGCAGCAGGATATCGCGCGCATAGGCCAGCGCCTGCCGCGACACCGCCTCGAAACCCTGGCGCTCGGACTGGGCGATGGCGAACCAGATCGGAGCGCCGATGCCCGCCATCGCCAGCAGCAAGCTCAGCACGACCACCGCCGTTTTGCTCATCCATGAACTCCCGGTCCGCCCCGGACCGGGCTAGACATCCGGCTCCATACTATCGCCGCCGGGACCGCTTCGCAATCGGCGGCCCGGGAAGCCGCCGCCCTAGCCGGCTCCGGCGGCCACCGCGGCCGGGGCCTCCATCCGGCGCAGGTGCTCCCTGACTTCGGCGAAGGGCATCGACTTTCCGAACAGCCAGCCCTGCGCATACTGCACGCCACGTGCGCGCAGGAAATCTGCCTGTTCCTGGCTTTCGACGCCTTCCGCGATCATGCACAGCTTCAGGTCGCGCGCCATGGCGATGATGTGCTGGACCACCTGGCTGGTGGGCGCCCCGGTGCCGATCGCTTCGATGAAGCTGCGGTCGATCTTGAGATAGTCGAGTTCCAGCGATTCCAGGTAGGACAGGCTCGAATAGCCGGTGCCGAAATCGTCGATGGCGACAGCGAAGCCGCTGGCGCGCAAGGCGCCGGTGGTCTTGCGCGCCACCACCGGGTCGAGCAGGCCCCGTTCCGTGACCTCCAGGATCAGGTTGCCGGGGGCGGCCCTCATCTGCCGCAGGCATCCCGCCAGGCAGTCGAGGAAGTCGCCCGCATGGAAATCGGCCGGCGCCACGTTGATGCCGACATGGAAGTCTGGCCGGTTCTCCAGGAAGTCGCCCACATCGCTGCGCACCAGCTCGAGCACGCGCCGGGTCAGCTTGACGATCAGGCCGTGCTGCTCGGCGATGGGGATGAACAGGTCCGGATACACCAGTTCGCCGGTCGAGCGGCGCCACCGGACCAGGGCTTCGACGCCGATCCAGCGTCCGCTGCGCAAGTCGATGATCGGCTGGTATTCCAGGAACAGCTCGCCACGGCGCAGCGCCGCCTTGACCGCCGCCGGCAGCGCCAGCTGCTGGCTGGCCAGGTAGGAAATCGCCAGCGCCAGGGCCACGCCCGCCACCAGCCCGATCGGCACCAGCAGGTTCGCGACGTGCTGCGAGCGGTCGCGTACGTAGTGCAGGGGCACGGCGGCGACGGCCGCGGTGTGGAACTGGGCCGAGCGCACCACCGCGACGATATAGCTGCCGTCCGAGAACACGACTTCGCGCTCATCCCCCAGGCGCAGCACCCAGTTCGGGTCGACCGGGCCGCGCGTGCTCGCCGGCCTCGGGTCGAGCAGCGAGAACACGGCCAGGGACACATCCGGCTCGCTGTTCGCCGTGTCGATCGGCAAATCCTTGTGGATGATGGCGGCGAAATGCTCGGATTCGACCACCACGAAAGCCTGTTCGGGCGTGAAGGGGAAGCGCACGCTGCGGCGGATCTTGAAATTTTGGTCGGACTGGAAGTCGACCGGTCCCAGCGCAAAGGGGGTGCCGTCGCTGATCGACGAACACACCATGTCCTCGCCCTCCACGTAGCCGACCGCCTGGATGTAGCTCGAACTCAGGTCGATCTGGCGCATCAGGTCGATGCTTTGCGCCGTGCACGGCGCATGCCCGTGCTGCGCCTTGAGGCGCGCGATGCCAGCCTCGATCTGGCGGCCGGTGTCGTCGGAGCGGAACACCACGTCGCGCGCATAGCCCAGGGCCTGGGACTCAGCGGCGTCCAGGCCCTGGCGCTGGGACTGGGCAATGGCAAGCCAGATCGGCACGCCGACGGCAGTGCACGCGATCAGCAAGGTCAACAGCACTACGACCGACTTGCGCATGGAGTCCCTTTGCCCGATTCTGTCCGCCGAGCGATGGCCGGACCCGAGCCTCCATACTAGCTGCGCCGCGCCCGGCCCGCAAACGCGCACCGCTGCGTGCGGCGGACTGGGCGGTTCAACGATTGGTCAAGGTAACGCCGGCCGCGACCAGGACACCACCCGCCACCATCGACGCCAGCACCTGTTCGCCCAGCAGCAAGGCTGCCAGCGAGACGCCGAACACGGGCACCAGGTTGTTGAACACGGCCGTGCGCGAGGCGCCGATGGCCTTTACGCCCTCGTAGTACCAGATGAAGCCGAGCACGGTCCCGAAGGCGCCCAGGTAGAGCAGGCTGGCCCAGACTCGCCAGCCGATCGCGCTCCAGTCCAGGCTGGCCAGGTCGCGCCCCGCGCCCAGGGCCAGGAACAGCAGGCCCCACAGCGCGGCATAGGTCGTCGCGGCGATCGGGCTCAGGCCCTTGAGCGCGGCGCGGCCGATCAGGGTGTAGGCGGCCCAGCTGCTGATGGCGCACAGCATCAGCAGTTCGCCGGTGCCGAGCGAGGCGCGCAGGTCGTGCACGGCCGTCCAGGGATCGCCGCGCGTGATCACGATGGCGGCGCCAGCGAAGGCGACGGCGATGCCTATCCACTTGGCGGCGTGCAGGCGTTCGCGCAGCAGCGCCGCAGCGGCCAGCGCCGTGACGATGGGATTGAGCGCGATGAACAGGGCCGCGCGGCCCGCCGGCATGGTGCCGAGGGCGCCGAAGAAGCACAGGTTGTAGAGGAAGATCCCGGTCAGGCCGAGCGCCGCGGTGGCGCCGATCTGCTTGCCGGACAGGCGCGGCAAGCCGCCCTCCATCTTCCAGGCGACCAGCAGGAGCAATACCGCCGCCACGGCGAAGCGCAGGGTGGCCGCCGTCATCACGGGCAGCGCATGCGCGGCGATGCGGCCGGCGATGAAGGTGCCGCCCCAGAACAGGGTGACGAGGACGAGTTTGGCGTAGACGAGCTGGTTTTTCATGATGGACTTGCAATCGAGGTCGCGGAGGCCATACATTAATGCTTATCCCAGTTCATGCGCAAATGAGGAATTACTCATGACCTTCACCCAACTGGAAATCTTCGTGATGGTGGCCGAGATGCGCGGCTTCACCCTGGCCGCGCTGCGCCTGGGCATCAGCCAGTCGGCCGTCTCGCACGCCATCCGCGCCCTGGAGGGCGAGCTGAGCGCCCAGCTGGTCGAGCGCCAGCAATCCTCGGTCGAGGTGACCGAGCTGGGACGGCGGCTGCTGGTGCGAGCGCGCGAAATCCTCGGCCTGGCAGAGGCGATGCGTCAGGATGCGGCGGTGGCGCGCGGCCTGAACCAGGGCCTGATCCGCATCGGCTCCTTCGGCCCCACCGCCTCGCTCAAGCTGCTGCCGGCGATCCTGCGCGCCTACCGCGAGCGCTATCCCGGCATCGAAGTCCAGATCGACGAAGGCCCGGACGCCGCCGTCATCCAGTGGGTGGCCGACCGCCGGGTGGACGTCGGCTTCGCCGTCCTGCCCGACGAACGCTTCGACACCGTCCCGCTGGTCGAGGACCAGCTGGTCGCCCTGCTGCAGCACGACCATCCGCTGGCCGCGAAGCGCTCGGTGACCCTGCAGGAACTGGTGGACCAGCCCTTCATCATGCCGGAACAGGGCTGCTCGGCGCTGGTGGAACCGCTGTTCGCCCAGGCCGGCCTGGCGCCCAAGGTGCGCTACCGGATGTCGCAGATGATCACGGTGCTGGGCCTGGTGGACGCGGGCGACGGCATTACCGTAATGCCCGAGCTGGCCCTGCCGGCGGCGATGCATGAAACCCATCCGCGCATCGCCGTGCGGCCGCTGCGGCCGATGGCGCGGCGCCGCGTGGGGCTGGTCTTGCGCAACCTGGCGCAGGCTTCGCCGGCGGTCCAGGCTTTCGCCGAGATCGCCCGGCAGGCGGCCGGCGACGTGGGTGCGGCGCCTTTGCGGGCAGCCTGAAGCGGCGCGCCAGCCAGGCTGCATAAACGTCTCGCCCCCGGCTTGCTGCACCGCAGGATCAGGGCCGCCGCGCCATGCCAGCATGGCAGCTTCGGGCCCGCGCGGCGCGGCCGGATGCTGCGCAGCACAACGCAAATAGTTCGCCAACGCAAACGCGCGATGCGCTGACGGATTTATCATACCGTTGCCGCACATCACCTCAAAAGGGAACGCGAATTATGAGCCAGAGTCAACCTCTGTCGCTGCACGTACCGGAGCCTACCGGCCGCCCGGGCTGCAAGACCGATTTTACGTATCTGCAAGTAAGTCCCGCCGGTTCCGTCCGGCGTCCGCCCATCGACGTGGCGCCGCTCGACACGAGCGACATCGCATCGGGCCTGATCCGGGTGCTCGACGAGCAGGGCAATGCCGTCGGCCCCTGGGCCGAGGAGCCCGACCGCGAACTGCTGCGCTTCGGCCTGCGCACCATGATGAAGACCCGCATCTTCGACGCCCGCATGGTCATTGCCCAGCGCCAGAAGAAAATGTCCTTCTACATGACCTCGCTCGGCGAGGAAGCGATCGGCACCGCCCACGCACTCGCCCTGCAGGACGGCGACATGAATTTCCCCACCTACCGCCAGCAAAGCCTCTTGATGGCGCGCGAGGTGCCGCTGGTGGAGATGATCTGCCAGCTGCTGTCGAACGAAAAGGACCCGATCAAGGGCCGCCAGCTGCCGGTGATGTACTCGGTGCGCCGCGCCGGCTTCTTCACCATTTCCGGCAACCTCGCCACCCAGTACCCGCAGGCCGTGGGCTGGGCCATGGCTTGCGCCATCAAGGGCGACACGAAAATCGCCTCGGCCTGGATCGGCGACGGCGCCACCGCCGAATCGGATTTCTCGACCGCCCTCACCTTTGCCCACGTCTACCGCGCGCCGGTGATCCTCAACGTGGTCAACAACCAGTGGGCGATCTCGACCTTCCAGGCCATCGCCGGGGGCGAGGCCGTCACCTTCGCCACCCGCGGAATCGGCAGCGGCATCGCCTCGCTGCGCGTGGACGGCAACGACTTCCTGGCCGTGCTGGCCGCCTCGCGCTGGGCCGCCGAACGCGCGCGCAGCAACCTGGGCCCGGCCCTGATCGAATGGGTCACCTACCGCGCCGGCCCGCACTCCACCTCCGACGACCCGAACCGCTACCGGCCGGCCGACGACTGGAGCCGCTTCCCGCTGGGCGACCCGATCGCACGCCTGCGCCAGTACCTGACCAACCAGGGCTGGTGGTCGGATGCCGAGCACGAGGCCGTGCAGGCGGAGCTGGAGGCCGAAGTGCTGGCCGCGCAAAAGGAAGCCGAACAGTTCGGCACACTGGGCGACGGCCGCTCGTGGAGCGCCGCGACCATGTTCGAGGACGTGTACAAGGACATGCCGGAGCATCTGCGCCGTCAGCGTCAGGAACTAGGGGTATGAGGATGGCACGCGACGATCAACCGAAGGAAACGGCGACGACGCCGATGACCATGATCCAGGCCCTGCGCTCGGCCATGGATGTCATGATGGAGCGCGACAACAACGTGGTGGTGTACGGCCAGGACGTCGGCTATTTCGGCGGCGTGTTCCGCGTCACCGACGGCCTGCAGGCCAAGTACGGCAAGTCGCGCGTGTTCGACGCGCCGATCTCGGAAGGCGGTATCGTGGGCACGGCGGTCGGCATGGCCGCTTACGGCCTGCGCCCCGTGGTCGAGATCCAGTTCGCCGACTATTTTTATCCGGCCACCGACCAGATCGTGTCGGAAGCGGCGCGCCTGCGCTACCGCTCGGCCGGCGAGTTCACCTCGTCGATGGTGATCCGCATGCCTTGCGGCGGCGGCATCTACGGCGGCCAGACCCACAGCCAGAGCCCGGAAGCCTTCTTCACCCATGTCTGCGGCCTGCGCACGGTGATGCCGTCCAATCCCTACGACGCCAAGGGCCTCCTGATCGCGGCGATCGAGAACGACGACCCGGTGATCTTCCTGGAACCCAAGCGCCTGTACAACGGCCCCTTTGACGGCCACCACGACAAACCCGTCGTGCCCTGGTCGGGCCATCCGATGGGCGACGTTCCGACCGGCTACTACACGGTGCCGCTGGATTCGGCGGCCATCGTCCGACCCGGCAACGACGTGACCGTGCTCGCCTACGGCACCATGGTCTGGGTCTCGGAAGCCGCCGCGCGCGAGACCGGCGTGGACGCCGAGATCATCGACCTGCGCAGCCTGTGGCCGCTGGACCTCGACACCATCGTGCGCTCGGTCCAGAAGACCGGCCGCTGCGTGATCGTGCACGAGGCGACCAAGACCAGCGGCTTCGGCGCCGAACTGGCGGCCCTGGTGCAGGAACACTGCTTCTACCACCTGGAAGCGCCGATCGGGCGCGTGGCCGGGTGGGACACCCCGTATCCGCACGCGCAGGAATGGGCGTATTTCCCGGGGCCGGACCGCGTCGGCGCGGCCCTCAAACGTGCGATGGAGGGTTGAGATGGGCATTCATGTGATTAAGATGCCGGACCTCGGCGAAGGCATCGCGGAAGTGGAAGTGGTCGCCTGGCATGTGCAGCCGGGCGACGAGGTGAAGGAAGACCAGGTGCTGGCCGACGTCATGACCGACAAGGCCACCGTCGAAATCCCTTCGCCGGTGCACGGCAAGGTGACCAGCCTGGGCGGCGCGGTCGGGCAATCGCTGGCCGTGGGCGCGGAGCTGATCCGCCTGGAGGTGGAAGGCGCCGGCAATATCTCCGCCGAGAAGGCCAGGCAGGAGCCGGTGAAGTCGGCGGCGCCGGAAGCGCCGGCCGAGGAAGTGGCCGAACCGCAGCTGGAAGCCGTTGCTGCCGCCAGCGCGCCGGCGCAGAAAGCTTCGCCCAAGGCGCCTCCGAAGGCACACCCCGCTCCCCCACGGCAGATGCCGGCCTCAGCGCCCGCGCTGCGCGCCGAAGGCGACAAACCGCTCGCGCCGCCGGCCGTACGCCAGCGCGCCTGGGACATGGGGATCGAACTGCAGTTCGTGAGCGGCAGCGGCCCCGCCGGCCGCATCTCCCATGCCGACCTGGACGCCTACATCGCCGGCCGCCGTACCGGGCTGCCAGTAGGACGCGGCGACAACCGCTATGCCCAGCTGCACGGCGAGCATGCGACCCCGATCATCGGCCTGCGCCGCAAGATCGCCGAGAAGATGCAGGAGGCCAAGCGCCATATCCCGCACTTCACCTATGTCGAGGAAATCGACGTCACCGAGCTCGAACTGCTGCGCGCGCAGCTCAATACCCGCTACGGCGCCGAGCGCGGCAAGCTGACCTTGCTGCCGCTGCTGATGCGCGCCGTGGTGCTGGCGATCCGCAGCTTCCCGCAGATGAACGCGCGCTTCGACGACGATGCGAACGTGCTGACCCAGTACGACCCGGTTCACCTCGGCATCGCCACCCAGACCGATACCGGCCTGATGGTTCCCGTGGTGCGCCATGCCGAAGCGCGCGATCCGTGGTCGTGCGCCGCCGAGCTGTTGCGCCTGGCGGAAGCGGCGCGCAGCGCCAAGGCCACGCGCGAGGAGCTGACCGGTTCGACGATCACCATCACCAGCCTGGGACCGCTGGGCGGCATCGTCACCACCCCGGTGATCAACCGTCCGGAAGTGGCGATCGTGGGCGTGAACCGCATCGTCGACCGTCCCGTGGTGCTGAACGGCGCCATGGTGGCGCGCAAGATGATGAACCTGTCCTCGTCCTTCGACCACCGGGTGATCGACGGCATGGTGGCGGCGCAGTTCGTGCAGACCATCCGCGGCTACCTCGAGTGCCCGGCAACCCTGTTCGTGGAGTGAGCCGATGGAGACGATCACTACCACCCTCCTGATCATCGGCGGCGGTCCGGGCGGCTACGTGGCCGGCATCCGCGCCGGCCAGCTGAAGATTCCGACCATCGTGGTCGAGGGCGCGCAGCCGGGCGGCACCTGCCTGAACATCGGCTGCATTCCGTCCAAGGCCCTGATCCATGCGGCCGAGGAATTCAGCAAGGCCAACACCTATGCGGCCCGGGAATCCGCGCTCGGCATCACGGTCGAGAACCCGCGCATCGACCTGGCGCGCACCGTGGCCTGGAAGGACGGCATCGTCAAGCGCCTGACCGGCGGCGTCGGCAGCCTGCTCAAGAAGCACGGCGTGCGCTTGGTGAACGGCTGGGCGCGCATCGTCGACGGCAAGACGGTCGAGGTGCAGCCCCAGGACGGCGACGGCGCGCCGCTGCGCATCCGCTGCGAGCACCTGCTGCTGGCCAGCGGCTCGGAACCGGTCGAGCTGCCCTTCATGCCTTTCGGCGGCGACGTGGTGTCCTCGACCGAGGCCTTGTCGCCGGAATCGATCCCGCGCCGCCTGGTGGTGGTGGGCGGCGGCTACATCGGCCTGGAGCTGGGCACGGCCTACCGCAAGCTGGGCAGCCAGGTAACGGTGGTCGAGGCGGCGGAACGCATCCTGCCTTCCTACGACGCCGACCTGGTCAAGCCGGTGGCGGCGTCCCTGGCGCGCCTCGGCGTCGAGCTGCGCCTGGGGACGACGGTGCTGGGCTTCGAGCAGGGCCTGGTGCGCGTGCGCGACGCGTCGAATGTGGAAGCGCAGCTGGAAGCGGACCGCGTGCTGGTGGCGGTCGGCCGCAAGCCGCGCACCAAGGGCTGGGGGCTGGAAAGCCTGATGCTCGACATGGAGGGACGCGCCGTGAAGGTCGACGGCCAGTGCCGCACCTCGATGCGCAATGTGTGGGCGATCGGCGACCTGACCGGCGAGCCGATGCTGGCGCACCGCGCCATGGCCCAGGGCGAGATGGTGGCCGAGATCATCGCGGGCAAGTTCCGCGAGTTCGTCCCGGCCGCGATCCCGGCGGTCTGCTACACCGATCCCGAGATCGTGGTGGCCGGCATGTCGCCGCTGGACTGCGACCGCGAAGGCGTCGAATTCGTCAGCGCCGTGTTCCCCTTCAGCGCCAATGGCCGCGCCATGACCATCGAGGGCACGGAGGGCTTCGTGCGCGTGGTCGCGCGCAAGGACAACCACCTGATCCTGGGCTGGCAGGCGGTCGGCGCCGGCGTGTCGGAACTGGCTGCGGCCTTCTCGCAGTCGCTCGAGATGGGCGCGCTGCTGGAGGACGTGGGCCGCACCATCCATGCCCACCCGACCCTGGGCGAGGCGGTCCAGGAAGCCGCCCTGCGCGCGCTCGGCCACGCGCTGCATATCTGACCGGTGCCGGTGCCGCCCGGCCGGGCGGCATCTTCTTTCCAGGCGAGGATGCGGATCACTCCCACGGGCGCCATTCCTCTCGCCCAATCTGTCGCCCGTTCACTGCCCCAGCCGAATCGGACACCGGCATTCATTCGAGTGAACTTGCATTTACCCGTATGTCCTATGCATATTCCAGCTCGTATGCAAAGAACGTTTGTATATGCACACCAGAGGCCAAATTTGCAATTTGCAATGTTGCGGTGTAATATGCGCGGCCCACGAGGTTTCCCTGTGGCAATAAACTAAGGTAAGAAAAACATGTTCAAGAAAATCGCAGCTGTCGCGGCCCTGATCGTCGCTTCCTCCTCCGCCTTCGCCGTCGAGCCGGGCGCCCTGTACGCTGGCGTCGACGCCGGCAAGACCAAGCTGGAAGGCTGGTCGCACCGTGAAACCAGCGTCGGCGTCTTCGGCGGCTACAAGTTCCACCCGAACTTCGCAGCCGAACTGAACTACCGCCGCCTGGCCGATGCCGACGTCGAAGATTTCAACGTGAAGGGCGACCAGTTCGGCGTGTCCCTGATCGGTTCGATCCCGCTGGCGAACAACTTCAGCGTCTACGGCCGTCTGGGCTACAACCGCATCGAAGTCGACGTCGAGCAAGGCGGGTTCACCGGCACCGACTCGACCTCGCGCGCCGTCTACGGCGTCGGCCTGGGCTATGCCTTCACCCCGGCCATCTCGGGCCGCATCGAAGTGCAGAAGCCGATGAGCGACGTCACCAATCTGAGCGCAGGCGTGGTCTTCAAGTTCTGATCGCGTTGACGGAACATGGCGCATCGCGCGCCATGGCGCAATGAAAAGAGCCCGGTTCAGCCGGGCTCTTTTCATTGGCGCAGGTTCAGGATGCGCGCGCCGTCCGCGCGCCCGCCGCCAGCACCGCGCCGAGACGCAGCGCCGAATCCACCGCGCTGTCGATCGGCGGCTGGTAGCCGTTGGCGATCCAGCGCAGCGCAATGCTGATCACGCCGCCCACGACGCCGCACTGCAGCAGCTCGTCGTGCTCCGCGCTGGCCGGCGCCACCATGCGCGCCACTTCGCGTCCGATGGCGCGCAGCGCGTCGTCGAAGGCCCGGTCCACCGCCGGGCTCACGCCGCGGATCTCGACCAGGAACACGCGCGCCGCCTTCGGGCCGCGCTGCAGCGCCGAAAAGTAGGCGTGCAGCATGGCGCGCGAGCGGGCCAGGCCGCCGCGTCCCGCCGCTTCGGCCGCGCGCAGCACTTCGCCCAGCACCGAATAGGTCACCGCATTGAAGGAGTCGATCAGCAGCGCCTCGCTGTTGGCGAAGGATTCGTAGAAGTAGCGTTCGGTCAGGCCGGCGGCTTCGCACACCGCCTTGACCGTAGCCTGGTGGTAGCCCCGTTCGCCGTACACGTCGATGGCGGCGGCGATCAGGCGGCTGCGCCGCTCGGCGCGTCTTTGTTCCTGCGATTGTCCACGGTAGGATCGGGTAGATAGGGAGAGCTCTGCTGTCATCCAGCTATTCTGACACATTCTTGCAACTGACATTCTGACAATGTACAGTGTCAGCATTAAACCAAAACAGGGACACCATGAGCATCAGCCTCGACGAGAGTGGCGTGCTGGACGTACTGATCGTCGGCGCCGGCCTGTCCGGCATCGGCGCCGCCGCCATGCTGAGCCAGCGCTGCAAGGACAAGTCTTACATGATCCTGGAAGCGCGCTCGGCCATCGGCGGCACCTGGGACCTGTTCCGCTATCCCGGCATCCGCTCCGATTCCGACATGTACACGCTCGGCTATGCCTTCCGTCCCTGGACCGATCCGCAGGCCATCGCCGACGGTCCCGCGATCCGCGCCTACGTCGCCGATACCGCGCGCGCCTACGGCATCGATCCGCACATCCGCTACGGCCACAAGGTGGTCAAGGCCAGCTGGTCGAGCGCGCAGGCCGTGTGGACCGTGACCGCCGCGCTGGCCGACGGCGGCGAAGCCGTCCTGCGCGCGCGCTTCCTCTACCTGTGCAGCGGCTACTACAGCTACGACGAAGCCTATCGCCCCAGCTTCGAAGGCGAGACGGATTATCGCGGTCGCATCGTCCATCCGCAGTTCTGGCCCGAGGACCTCGACTACAGCGGCAAGCGCGTGCTGGTGGTCGGCAGCGGCGCCACCGCGGTGACCCTGGTGCCGGCCATGGCGGCGCGCGCCGCCCATGTCACCATGCTCCAGCGTTCGCCATCCTATGTGGTCGCGCGCCCCGCCCAGGACCGCTTTGCACGGCGCACGCAGCGCTGGCTGCCGCCGCGCCTGGCCTACGCCCTCACGCGCTGGCGCCTGATCGCCGAATCGATTGTTCTCTACCGCCTGGCGCGCGGCAAGCCGGAGCTGGTCAAGCGCCACCTGCTGGCCCAGGCCCAGCGCCAGGCCGGTCCCGGCGTCGACGCGGGCACCCACTTCTCGCCCAGCTACAAGCCCTGGGACCAGCGGGTCTGCCTGGTCCCGGACGGCGACCTGTTCCGCGTGCTGCGCCAAGGCGGCGCCGAGATCCTCACCGACCGCATCGTCCGCTTCACGGAACGCGGCGTCCTGCTCGCATCCGGCCGCGAGCTCGAGGCCGACCTGGTGGTGCTGGCCACTGGCCTTTCGCTCAAGCTGTTCGGGGGCGCGGCCATCGAGGTCGACGGCCGCGCGCTCGACCCCAGCCAGGCCATGGCCTACAAGGGCATGATGCTCAGCGACGTGCCCAACTGCGCCATGACCTTCGGCTACACCAACGCATCCTGGACCCTGAAGGCCGACCTGACCGCCGCCTACGTCTGCCGCCTGCTGTCCTGGATGGACCGGCACGGCGTGGCCATCGCCGTGCCGCGCCGCGATCCCACGGTGGCGAGCGAACCCTTCCTCAGCTTCACCTCGGGCTACGTCCAGCGCGCCAGGGATGTGCTGCCCAGCCAGGGCGCGCGCAAGCCCTGGCAGGTCTACCAGAACTATGTGATGGACCTGCTCACCATCCGCTTCGGCCGCCTGGACGACGGCGTGATGCACTTCGGTCCGAAAGGAGTCATGCCATGAGGCTCGGCAACCGCGTGGCCGTGGTGACCGGCGCCGGCGGCGGCATCGGGCGCGCCATCGCGCTCTCGCTGGCGCGGCGTTCCTGCCACCTGGCCCTGTGCGACATCGACGGGGCGGCGGCCGAGGCCACCGCCAGGGAAGCACGCGCCCTGGGCGTGCGCACCAGCGTGCACCAGATCGACGTCGCCAACCGCGCCGCGGTGCGCGCCCTGCCCGCCGCCGTCGGCGTGATCCACGGCCGCGTCGACCTGCTGGTCAACAACGCGGGCGTGGCCCTGGGCGGTACCTTCGAGCAGGTGGCCGAGGACGATTTCGACTGGCTAATGGAGGTCAATTTCCACGCCGTGGTGCGCCTGACCCGGGTCTTCCTGCCGCTGCTGCGCGAGAGCGACGAAGCACGCATCGTCAACCTGTCGAGCATCTACGGCATCATCGCACCGCCGGGCCAGAGCGCCTATGCGGCCAGCAAGTTCGCGGTGCGCGGCTTTTCCAACGCCCTGCGCCACGAACTGGCGGGCAGCAAGGTCGGCGTCACGGTGGTCCATCCGGGCGGCGTGGCCACCAATATCGCGAAAGCAGCGCGCGTGCCGAAGGACGCCCCGGCGCACGAGGTCGCACTCGGCCGGGAACAGGCCCAGCGCCTGCTGCGCATGGACCCGGCGCTGGCCGGCGAGACCATCGTTCGCGGCATCGAACGGCGCCGGGCGCGGGTACTGGCCGGCGGCGACGCGAAACTCGTCGCCCTGCTCGAACGCCTGAGCCCCGTCAACTACTGGAACTACCTGAAACATCTCGTCATGCGGGAAAGCGCAAAATGATCTTGTTCACAATTCTCACAGCCGGTCTCGTGGCCGCCAGCCTCTTCTTGTTCTCGTACCGGACCACGCGCCGCATCGAAGCCTTCCTCCCGCCCAGCGGCCGCTTCGTGGAGGTGGACGGACAGCGCCTGCACGTGACCGACCAGGGCAGCGGCGCGCCGCTGCTGCTGCTCCACGGCCTGGGCGGCAACCTGTGCCACTTTAACTTCGGCGCCTGCGCCGCGCTGTCGCAGCATTTCCGCGTGGTCGCCGTCGACCGGCCGGGCTCGGGCCACTCGCCGCGCGCGGCGGACGCGCCGGCGGACCTGTCGGCCCAGGCCCGCGTGCTGGCCCGGCTGATCGGGGAACTGGGGCTGGAGCGCCCGACCGTGGTCGGCCATTCGCTGGGCGGCGCCACCGCCCTCACGCTCGCCATCGAGCATCCGCACCTGGTCGGCGCGCTGGCCCTGGTGGCCCCGCTGACCCACGCACCCAAGGAAGTGCCGGCGGTATTCCGCGCGCTGCTGATCCGCCCGCGCTGGCTGCGCAGCCTGTTCGCCCATACCCTGGCCGTGCCGGCCTCGATCGCCACCAGCCGCCGCGTGCTGGAACAGGTGTTCGGTCCCGAGCCGGTCGCGCGCGACTTCCCGACCCGCGGCGGCGGCCTGCTCAGCCTCAGGCCAAAGCACTTCCTGGCCAGCGCCGCCGACCTGGCCGTGGTGCCGGAACACATGGCGCGGCTGGAACAGCGCTACGGCGAGCTGGAGGTGCCGGTGTCCATCCTGTTCGGGCGCGAGGACCGCGTGCTGTGCTGGCGCGCCAACGGCCAGTCCATGCTGGACAAGGTGCCCGGCGCGCGCCTCGAGGTGATCGAAGGAGGCCACATGCTGCCCGTCACCCGCCCGGAGCTGACCGCCAGCTTCATCATGGAAGCGGCGGCCGCACGCCGCCTGGCTGCCTGAGGTGCGCGCATGCTTGTGATCCACACCCCGCGCCTGGCCCTGCGCACCTGGCGCCCCGCCGACGCCGAGGCCTTCCACGCGATGAACCAGGACCCGCGCGTGATCGAGCACCTGCCCGGGCCGATGAGCATGCAGCAGGTCGCCGACTTCATGGCCATGCAAAATGCGCTGTATGAACGAAGCGGAAGCTGCTACCTGGCGGCCACGCTGGCTGCGGGTGGCGCGCTGATCGGATTCGTGGGACTCAAGCGCCATGCCGGGGGCCTGCCGTTCGCGCCCTGTACCGACATCGGCTGGCGCCTTGGCGCCGACTACTGGGGCAACAGCTATGCGCGCGAGGCCGCCGCGGCCTGCCTGCACCACGGCTTCGAGCGCCTTGGACTGGACGAGATCGTGTCCTTCACGGTACCGCAGAACCTGCGCTCGCGGGCATTGATGGAACGCCTGGGCATGCGCCGCGACGAGGCCGGGGACTTTGCCCACCCGGCCCTGCCGGCCGGTCACCGGCTGTCGGGGCATGTCTTGTACCGCCTCCGGCGCGGGGAGTTCGCGCCGGCTTAGCGCTCGCGGGCCGAGGTATCCTGGTCGCGATCGGTTTCGGTCGTGCGCTGGCCGCCCGAGCCTTGCTGGTTGAGTTCGCCGGACTGCCGGTTGCCCGCACTGCCGCTGCCCAGGCTGCCCTTACCGCCCATGCCCGTGCCGAGCTGGCCTTGCTTGCCGTCGGTCATGAAACCCTTGTCCTCGCACTCGGCATCCGAGCCGCCGGCCAGCAAGTCGTCGGTGCGGCCGGCCTGCATGTTGCCGGGTTGCTCGTTCTGTTGCGAACCGCCTTTGCCGGTATCTCCCGTGCCGCCGGTCCCCATGCTGCCTGCGCTGCTGGTGCCGCTGCGCGTGATCTGGTCGTAGTTGCGCCCTTTGGCGTCCTTGCCTTCGCTTTGCATCGACATCATGGCCTCCTTGATGGACTTGTTGATCTTTCCATCATAAGCAGGCCGTCAGCCGGTGCAATAGGCCTGCTGCCGCTGACGCTGTAGGACAGTTCCGGGTCAGGCCGCAAGCCCCTGCAGATCCAGTATCCGCATCAGGCTTTCCAGGTTATACGGCTTGCGCAAGACCACGGCGTCCGGCCAGTTGTTGACCTCGCCATTTCCGGTGGCAAAGATGATCCGGATCGCCGGCGCGGTCGAACGCGCATGGGCCGCCAGCGCATCGCCCGACATGCCAGGCAGCATGACATCCGTGATCAGGATGTCGGTTTCCTGGCCGATCATGCCCAGCGCCGTTTCCGCGTCGCCCGCCGAGCAGACTTCGTGGCCCAGGTGTTCCAGCAATGCCTGGGTATTCATGCGGATGTTCTCTTCGTCCTCGACCAGGACGATGCGGCAGCGGCCGCTTGCCGGCAGCGGCGCCGGCGCGGGTGCCGGCCCCGGCTCGCGCCCGGTCTTCTTCTGGTTGGCGATCACCTGGCGGATGCGGCGCGCCAGGCTTTCGCGGGTGTAGGGCTTGCCGAGCAGCTCCACGCCCGGATCGAGGCGGCCGCCATGCACGATCGAGTTCTCGGTATAGCCCGAAGTGAACAGCACCGCCAGGTTGGGCAGGCGCTCGCGCGCCATGCGCGCCAGGTCGACGCTGCGCAGGGTACCCGGCATCACCACGTCGGTGAACAGCACGTCGATCGGCACGCCGCTCTCGACCACCACCAGCGCTTGGGCCGCGTCGGCCGCCTTCAGCACGCGGTAGCCGAGCTGGCCGAGCATCTCGACCACGGTGGTGCGCACGGCTTCGTCGTCCTCGGCCACCAGGATGGTCTCGGTGCCGCCGACCGCCGGCTGGGGCGCTTCGATCGGACCCAGCGGCTCCTCGGCGGCGGTGCTGCGCGGCAGGTAAATCTTGACCGTCGTGCCCTGGCCGACTTCGCTGTAGATCTTGACGTGGCCGCCCGACTGCTTCACGAAGCCGTACACCATCGACAGGCCGAGGCCCGTGCCCTTGCCTTCTTCCTTGGTCGAGAAGAAGGGCTCGAAGGCGCGGTTCAGGACCTCCGGCGGCATGCCCGGTCCGGTGTCGGTCACGGCCAGCATCACGTACTGCCCCGGCAGCACGTCGCCGTGGCTGCGGCAATACAGGTCGTCGAGCACGGCGTTGGTGGCTTCGATGGTCATCCGGCCCGTGCCGCCCATGGCGTCGCGCGCGTTGATCGCCAGGTTCAGCAGCGCGTTCTCGACCTGGGCCACATCGACCGCGGTGTTCCACAGTCCGCCCGAGATCACCAGTTCGATCTCGATCTCCTCGCCAAGCGCGCGGCGCAGCATGTCTTCCATGCCCACCACCAGGCGCCCGATCTTGATCACCTTGGGCTCGAGCGGCTGGCGGCGGCCGAAGGCCAGCAGATAGCTGGCCAGCTTGGCGCCCTTGTCGACCGCCTGGCGCGCATTGTCGATCCAGCGCGCGCGGTCCGCGTGGCCCGGCGCGGCCATGTCGAGCAGTTGCAGGTTGCCGGAAATAATCTGCAGCAGGTTGTTGAAGTCGTGGGCAACGCCGCCGGTCAGCTTGCCGATGGTTTCCATCTTCTGCGACTGCTGCAGCGCGAGTTCGGTGCGCCGGATGGTATCGAGCTGTTCGCGGTCGGCCGTGATGTCGCGCCCGATCGCGTGGATGTGGTGCGCGTCCGGCGCCGCGGTCCAGGACAGCAGGCAGTAGCTGCCGTCCTTGCGGCGGTAGCGGTTCTCGAACTTGTAGACGTAGTTGCCCTGGCCGAGCGAGGCCATCTGCGCCATGGTCGGCGCGCGGTCGTCCGGGTGCACCAGGTCAAGGAAGTTCCTGCCGACGAAATCCGATTCGTTCCAGCCGAGCAGCGCGCCGAAGGCGGGGCTGACCGCTTCCACCGTGCCGTCGAAACCCGCCACCAGCAGGATGTCCTTGGACAAGCGCCACATGCGGTCGCGCTCCGCGGTGCGCAGCGCCACCCGGCCTTCGAGGTCGGCGCTCAGGGCCGCGTAGTGCTCGGCCACGCGCTTCTGGTCCTCGATGTCGGTGGCGGTGCCGATCCAGCCGCCCGCGTCGCCACCCGCGTCGCTGCGCAGCGGCACGGCGCGCGACAGGTGCCAGCGGTAGCTGCCGTCGGCGCGCCGCAGGCGCATCTCGGCTTCGAAATCCGCGCCCGAGGCGACCGCGATCGCCCAGCGGGTCTGGGTGGCGGCGCGGTCGGCCTCGTGCACGACGGCCGTCCAGCCTTCGCCCTCCAGGTCCTCGAAGCCGAGACCACTGTAGGCGTAGACGTGTTCGTTGAACCAGTTCAGCCGGCCGTCCGGGCCGGCGGCCCAGACCTGGTTCGGCATCGCCTGGGCGAAACTGCGGAAGCGCGCCTCGCTGTCGCGCAGGGCGCGGGCGCCCTCGACGCGCCCGGTCACATCGTTGCCCTGCACGAAGATGCCGAACACCTTGCCATCCTCGCCGCGCAGCGGCTACAGCACGAAGTCGAGGTAGCGCAGGCGCTCGCCGAGGCGGATGCCGCTGTCCTGGCCGCTGTACGGCTTGCCGCTGCGGTAGACCTGGCCCAGCAGGACGTCCAGGCCCTGACCGGCCAGCTCGGGAATCGCCTCGCGCAGCGGGCGCCCCAGCAGGTCGCCGCGGCCGAGCAGCTCCAGGAAGGCGTCGTTGGCGAGCTCGAACACGTGTTCGGGACCGCCCAGCACGGCCATGAAGCCGGGCGCCTGCTCGAACATGGTGCGCAGGCGGCCGCGTTCGCCGTTCAGGTAGCGGCGCGCGCGCACCTTGTCGCTGGTCTCGACCACGATGGCGATCACGCCGACGATGGCGCCGTGTTCGTCGACGATGGGCGAGTAGTCCAGGTTCATCCACACCTGTTCCGGCTGGCCGTGGCGGTGCAGGGTCAGCTCCTGGTCGGCATACGACAGGGTGCCGCCGGCCAGCACGGTCTTCATCACATGGGCGTTGAAGTCGGCCACCTCGGGCCAGCCTTCGCGCACGCGCGAGCCCAGCAGGCGCGGGTGGCGGCCGCCGGCGAAGCCGGAATAGGCGTCGTTGTAGATCATGACGCCCTCCTCGCCCCACAGGGTGACGATCGGCACCGGCGAGCGCAGGATCAGGTCGACCGTCGTGCGCAGCACCGGCGCCCAGCCGGCCATGGCGCCGAGGCTGGTGGCCTCCCAGTCGTATGCGTCGATGATCGTGCCGAGAAGTCCGCCGCCGTGGGCGAAGGACCGCTGGGACGCCACTGCCTGTGCCGCTGCCTGATGCATCATGCTGGAAGAATGAATATGTAAAAGACGCAATTGTAATATCTCACAGTCAATTTCAGAAACGCTCCAGCCGTATCGTGCGGGGGTCTTTTGAGGGCGGCGCGGGACGCCATGTACAATTGGGCAACACTGAACGATCAAGCACGCAGCCATGACTTCGTCACCGCATGCCCTGGTGGTCTTCGCCGACCCCGCCCTGCACCGCTCGCGCATCAGCCGCGGCGTCGCCGACGCCGCCCGCAGCCTGCCGAATGTCGCCGTGCAGGACCTGTACGAGCTGTACCCGGACTTCTACGTCGACGTGCGGCGCGAACGCGCCCTGCTCAAGCAAGCCGACCTGGTGATCTTCGCTTTCCAGCTCAGCTGGTACGCGATGCCGTCGCTGCTCAAGGAATGGTTCGACGCCGTGCTCAAGCCCGAGTGGGCGGCGGTCGGCCCCAGTCCTCGCCTGCGCGGCAAGGCCTGCTGGGCCGCGGTCGGCTGCAACAGCCTGCCCGGCGACTACCGGCCCGGCGCCCGCCACGGCCATCCGCTGGGCGAATACCTGGCGCCGCTGGAACAGACCGCGCGCAGCCTCGGCATGCGCTGGATCGAGCCCGAAATCTTCTACGGCGCCGAGCACGCCGATCCGCAGGCCGTCGACGCCTACGCGGCGCGCCTGCGCACGCTGCTGGCCGGGCACCTGGAGCGCCTGGCCCTGGAAGGAGCCCCTCATGGAACATAGCGTCTTGACCGTGGCCATGGTCTACCTGGCCGCGGCCGTCATCGCGGTGCCGATCGCCCGCGCCCTGGGACTGGGTGCGGTGCTCGGCTACCTGCTGGCGGGGATCGCCATCGGCCCCTGGGGCCTGGGCCTGATCAGCGAAGTCGAGACCATCCTGCACTTCTCCGAGTTCGGCGTGGTGCTGCTGCTGTTCGTGATCGGCCTGGAGCTCGAACCCCAGCGCCTGTGGTCGCTGCGGCGCTCGATCTTCGGCTGGGGCCTGGCCCAGGTGGGCGGCGTGGCGGCGGTGCTGTTCGGCGCCGCCTGGCTGGCCGGCGTGGCCTGGCAGGTGGCCCTGATCGCCGCCCTCGGCCTGTCGCTCTCGTCCACGGCCATCGCCCTGACCACCATGCAGGAGCGTAATCTCCTGCCCACGCCGGCCGGACAGGCGGGGTTCTCGATTTTGCTGTTCCAGGACATCGCGGCGATCCCGATGATCGCCCTGGTGCCGGTGCTGGGTGCGGGCGACGCCGATCCGCACGGCGGCTGGGCCGGCGTGCTGAAGCCGGCGGCCGTGATCCTGGGCCTGCTGGTGGTGGGCCACTACCTGGTGCGCCCGGTACTGCGCGTGATCGCGCGCACCCGCATGCGCGAGATCTTCACCGCCTTCGCGCTGCTGCTGGTGATCTCGGTGTCGCTGCTGATGCAATGGGTCGAGATGTCGATGGCGCTGGGCGCCTTCCTGGCCGGGGTGCTGCTGGCGAACTCCGAGTACCGCCACGCGCTCGAGACCGACCTGGAACCCTTCAAGGGCTTGCTGCTCGGGCTGTTCTTCATCGCGGTCGGCATGTCGGTGGACTTCGGCGTGTTCTTCGCCCAGCCCTGGCGCATCGTCGCCATGGCCGCCGCCTTCCTGGTGCTCAAGCTGCTGGTGCTCTACCTGCTGGCGCGCGCCTTCGGGATGGCGGGGCGCCAGCGCACCCTGTTCGCCTTCCTGCTCTCGCAGGGCGGCGAATTCGCGTTCGTGGTGTTCGGGGCCGCCGCCACCGCGCGCGCCTTCTCCGCCGAGACGGCCTCGATCCTGGTGGTGGTGGTGGCGCTGTCGATGATGGCCACGCCGCTGCTCCTGATCGTCTACGACCGCGTGCTGGAACCCTTCTGGAACGGCCGCAAGAAGAAGCGCAAGGACGACGAGATCGCCGACAACGAAGGCCACGTGATCATCGCCGGCTTCGGCCGCTTCGGCCAGATTGTCGGCCGCCTGCTGCACGCCAACCAGGTGCCGCTGACCATGCTGGACCACGATCCGGACCACATCGACACCCTGCGCGACTTCGGCTTCAACGTGTTCTACGGCGACGCCACCCGCACCGACCTGCTGCGCGCCGCCGGCGCGGCCAAGGCGCGCGCGCTGGTGATCGCGATCGACGGCATCGACGACAGCCTCAAGCTGGCCGCCGCCATCCGCCACGAATACCCCGACCTGATGATCCTGGCGCGGGCGCGCAACATCACGCATTACTACCAGCTGATGGACCTGGGCGTGACCATCATCGAGCGCGAGACCTTCGAGTCGGCGCTGATGATGGGCAGGAGGGTCATGGAGCAGCTGGGCTTCGGCGCCTACCTGGCGCGCCAGGCGGCGATGCGCTTCCGCGAGCACAACCTGCAAAGCGTGAACGCGGTCTACCCCTACTACAAGGACCGCGAACAATACGTCTCGCTGGCCAAGCGCGCCAATGAAGAGCTGCATGCGATGTTCGAGCGCGACTTCGTGGCGATGAAGCGCGACCGCGAGGATGGCGACGAGTAAGGGCGTGCCCGCTCAGTCCTGCAGCATGCGCGCCGCAGCGGACTTGTCCAGGGCTTGCTTCCTGCATTCGGCCTATGCGCGCTGCCCCTGCGTGAGCCGGACACCTCCTTCTCGCCGATTCCGGAAGTTCGCACGCGTCAGGATTCCGCAGCTACCCACCTACCTCAGTAAACCGCCGAATTCCTTTCTAAGCAGCGCCAGTTTCGGGTCGATATAGGTGGTGCAAAACGGGCCGCCGGCATTCTTTTCAGCATAGCGCTGAAAGCGCTCATCGGAAGCTTTGAAGGCTCGAAAGGGCAGGATTCGAGTGACAAGAGGCGCATCGAATCCTGGCCCGACTTCCATCAGAACGCGCCGTGCAACCTCGGCCTGGACCTCGTCCTTCACATAAACCGCGCTGCGATACTTGCGCCGCATGAAGTGGTTCGACGTGCTTGAATGCGTCCGTAAATGGATCTCGATCAAAGACCCAAGCGAGATTGTGTCTGGTTGAAAGGTGAGCAGCACGCCTTCGGAGAAATTGTCGTCGGGCGCGTCGGCCCGAATGAATCCCTGCTCCACGCGGATAATGCCGCGAAGAGCAGCGAACACGGCTTCCGTGCACCAATGGCAGCCTCCACCAAAGCCGATTCTCTGCACCTCAGCAGACATCAAGGATTCACCATGCAAAGCCGCATGGGTCATGACGGCACCCCGCTTATCCTTTGTGCGGATCGAGCGTTCCAGATAGCTGAACCTGGAGCACGGCGTCGCTATCGATGATGTCAGACCCGGCAGTTCGGAACAGAATTGCTCTCGTCGTTCTTGCACTTCAGGCATGATACTCCCGGATGACCGTCCTTGAGGACGCCCACTGTCGCGTAAACGCGTCGCTGCCGAACGTTTCTATGCGGCACTGATATATACTCGACAGCACGTTTTCTGACCGCCCAGCGGCCTCGCGACGCCTTCCAACCGCCACCGCGCTAGTCTTATCTTGGATACCACCCCTCACCCGCTTCCTTGGCCGGCGAACCTGGCCGAAGAAAATGCCGCATTGATCGACAATTCGCTGGACCTGCTGGCGCTCGGCGATCACACGGGGCGCTTGCTGCGCGTGAACGCGGCGGCCCGCGAACTGCTTGGCTATGCGCCGGAGGAGATGGCTGGCCGTCATTACACCGAGTTCGTCCACGTGGACGACCACGCCCATGCGGCCGCGATCGAGGCTAGCCTGCGCGAGGGCAGGCCGGCCCGCCGCGACGTGCAGCTGCGGTACGTGCGCAAGGACGGCGCGGTGATTCTGATGTCGATCGCGGTGCGCTGGTCCCCGGCCCTGCAGTGCATGTTCATCACCGCGCGCGACATCACCCGGCAGGAGAGCGACCGCGTGGCCCTGCGCCAGTCCAAGGACCGCCTCGACGCCATGCTGGAAAGCATTGGCGACGCCTTTTTCGCGATCGACGCGGAGTGGCGCGTCACCTACGCCAACCGCAAGGCAAGCGACTTTGTCGGCATTGAACTGAGCTCGGGCATCGGCCGCAAGCTGCTCGATGTCGCACCGGAGCTGGAAGAATCGGAGGCCCTGGCTTTCTACCGGGAGGCGATGGCGAGCCGCGAACCGCGCACCACCGAGTTGTACTGGAAGCCGCGCGACATCTGGATCGAAATCCGCGCGTATCCGAACGAAGACGGGCTATCGGTCTACTTCCACGACATCACCGCCAAGCGCGATGCCGAGGGCGCCGTGCGCGCCAACGAGCAGCGCTTCCGCAGCCTGTTCCACCAGGCCGGCGACAGCATCATGCTCGTCGACCGCAGCCTCTCCATCGTGGCCGCCAACGGCCAGGCCTGCGCCCGTTTCGGCTACACGGAGGCCGAATTCGCCGGCATGGCGGTCACCGACCTCAACCCGGACATCAGCCTGCCGCAGCTGGGGCGGGCCCTGCGCGCCGGCCGCCCGCAGCTGCTGCGCACCCGCAAGACGCGCAAGGACGGGACCAGCTTCCCGGCCGAAGTGCACATTTCGCGCTTCGAGGACGGCGGCGAAGCGCTCTACCTGGCCATCATCCGCGACCTGAGCGACCGCGAGGAAGCCGAGCGCCAGCTTCGCGACAGCGAGCGGCGCTTCCGCGAAGTGATCGAAATGACGCCGGCCGGCTACCTGCTGGCCGGCGCGGACGGCGTCCTGCGTGACGTGAATCCGGCGCTGTGCGCGCTTACCGGGCGTGCCCGCGAGGCGCTGATCGGCCAGCCGCTGACCGAATTGTTCGTTGCCTTCCCGTGGCAGGCCCTGGCCGACGGCGCCACAGGTGCCGCGGCCGTGCAGGGAATGGAAGCGGTGATCCGCCACCGCGACGGCCGCCATCTGCACGTGCTGTTCAACGGCAGCATCGAACGTGGTGCGGACGGCCGCCTGAGCAGCCTGACCGGCCTGATGACCGACATCACCGGGCGCAAGCTGGCCGAAAGCCGCCTGCGCGAGCTTGCCACCCACGACACCCTGACCGGCCTGCCCAACCGCGCCCTGCTCGGCGAGCGCATCCAGGACATGCTGGACCGCTGCTCAGAAGGCGACACCGTGGCGGTGATGTTCCTCGACCTGGACCGCTTCAAGGAGGTCAACGATTCCTTCGGCCACGAGATGGGCGACGTGCTGCTGTGCGAAGTGGCGCGCCGCCTGACCGGCGCCGTGCGCGCCGACGACCTGGTGGCGCGCCTGGGCGGCGATGAGTTCGTCGTGGCCGCGCACTGCACCACCGGTACGGCGGGCGCGGCGCGTGTCGCCGACAAGCTGCTGGAAGCCATGGCGGCTCCGGTCGTCGTGGGCGGCCACGACATGGTGGTCGGCGCCTCGATCGGCATCAGCATGTATCCGCGCGACGCGCGCACCCGCGAGACCCTGTTCCAGACGGCCGACACCGCGATGTACCGCGCCAAGTCCTCCGGCCGCAACCGCTACCGCTTCTTCGAGCCGGAGATGACGGTGGCGGCCCAGGTGCGCATGGCCCTCGAAGTATCGCTGCGCCCGGCGCTGGCGCGGCGCGAGTTCGAGCTGCACTACCAGCCGCGCATCGACCTGCGCAGCATGGAACCGGTGGGCATGGAGGCGCTGATCCGCTGGAACCACCCGGAACGCGGCCGCGTTCCGCCCCAGCAGTTCATCGCCATCGCCGAGGAGACCGGCCTGATCGCCGCCATCGGCCACTGGGTACTGCTCGAAGCCTGTGCCCAGACCCGGCGCCTGATCGACGAATACGGCCGCCCGATCCGGGTGTCGGTCAACGTTTCGGCGCGCCAGCTGGCCCAGCCGGGTTTCGGCGCCGAAGTGCGCGACGTGCTGGCGCGCACCGGCCTGCCGCCCTCCTGCCTGGAGCTGGAGCTGACCGAGAGCGCGCTGATCGAGGACATCGAGCATACCGCCTCGATGCTGCGCGAGCTGAAGAAACTGGGGCTGGTGCTGGCGGTGGACGATTTCGGGACCGGTTACTCAAGTCTCGCCTACCTGCGCCGTTTCCCGATCGACGTGCTCAAGCTGGACCGCTCCTTCGTGCTGCAGCAGGACGACACGATCACGGCCTTCGAATTCGTGAAGGCTTTCGTGGGCATGGCGCACGCGCTCAACATGGCGGTAGTAGCCGAGGGGGTGGAGACGGCGGAGGTGCTGGATTTCCTGTGCGCGGCGGAGTGCGACGAGGCCCAGGGCTACTATCTGGCGCGCCCTGCTCCACTTGACGCAGTGCGCGATCTGCTGACGCCGAACGCGCCGCGGCTCGCCGGTTAGGTTCCGGCCTGCTGCCCAAACCCGTCGTTCCGGCGAGCTATCACTTAGGGCTTGGCTGCGGGGTCCACGTCGGCCCCGGCGTCGTCGGCCTGTCCCCGTCCCACACCAGCGGATCGATGCACATCCGCCTCCCCGTCATGCCCAGGTCCCAGGCGTGATACACGATCCAGGTCTGGCTGCCGTCCGGCGACACGGTAAACGAATTGTGCCCCGGCCCGATCACATGCCCTTCCCGGGAACTCATCAGGGGCTGCTCCCCTTCCGGCGGCCGCCCCCAGGGCCCGAGCGGATGATCGGCCACCATATAACTGACCCCATAGTTCTCCCGCTCCCAGGCCCCGCCGCTGTAGAAGCAGTAATAGCGGCCGTTGTGCCGCAGCACGCTCGCCCCTTCCACCGTGTGCCAGTCGTACACCGCGTCATACATCGCCCGCCCGCGCTTGAACAGATGCCAGTCCGCATGCGGCCGCGCCACCAGCGCCGGCTTGCCTTCCAGCCGGGTCATGCTCAGCAGGCGGTCGACCACGATCCCCGTGCCGATGCGGTGATCGCCCTCCTCTTCCAGGAAGTCGACGCAATAGAACAGATACCACTGTCCATCGGCGTCGCGGAAGGGATGCGCGTCGATCGAAAACGGTTCAGAAGGCACCAGCAGCACGCCGCTGTCCACGAAGGGCCCGGCCGGCTGGCCGGCGATGGCCACGCGCAGCTGGTGGTCCTTGCCCTCCTCGTCTCCCGACGAGTAATACAGGTAGAACCTGCCGTCCGCATAAGCCACCTCCGGCGCCCAGAAATGATCCTCGCCCGGCTGGTCGATGGCGTAGCCCAGATGCTCCCAGTGCACCAGGTCATCGGAACCAAGCACGGGAAAGCGCCCGCCCGCCGCGCTGCCGGGCGCCGTACCGTAGGCATAGTAGCGCCCTTCGTGCCGCAGCACGAAGGGATCGGCCATGATCTCCGGGTACACCGGATTCGTGTAGGTGGTCGTCATGGTCCCTTCCCTACATGCGGTAGCGCAGGCTCAGCCCGTAGGTGGTCGGCGAGTAGCGAATGTCGCGCGGACGGATCGGGTCGCCCAGGTAGCTCTCGTAGCGCTCCTTGGTCAGGTTGATGGCGTCGAAGTGCAGGCTGAGGTTCTTGCTCAGCTCATACCCGAGGCTCAGGTCGACGTAGGTCGAGGCCTTGACGATGCGGTCCTGGCCGAAGCGCGGCTCGGCGATCTGCTCCACGTATTTGCCGCGCCGCGTGGCGGCCAGGCGGCCGGTCCAGCCCCCGCGTTCGTACAGCAGCGCGAAGTTGTAGCTCTGGCGGGCGACGCCCACCAGCGGCGTGGTGGCGAAGTCTCCCGTGTCGAGGGCCGTCCGCGTCTGGTTCTCGCCATCGATCCAGGTGAAGTTGAATTGCGCCCCGAATCCGCTCCACACGCCCGGCAGGAAGTCGAAGAATTTCTGGACGCCGAATTCCGCTCCCTTCAGCTTGCCCTTGCCCGAGTTCTGCGGACGCGTCACGCGGTAGGTCTGGCCATTGATCACCTCGGACTGCTCGAAGTTCTGCAGGTAGCCGTCGATGTCGCGGTGGAACAGCGCGATCTGGGCATAGCCGTTGTTCTCGAAGTAGTACTCGAGGGTCGCGTCGCTGTTGATCGACTCGGTCGGGTCCAGGTTCGGGTTGCCGCCCGAGCCGGTGCCCGGCGCGTTGACGGTCGGCGGGATCAGGGACAGCGCCGGGTTCAGCGAGGCGAACTCGGGCCGCGTGATGGTCTTGCCGATGCTGAAGTGCGACTGCAGCCTGTTCGTCCAGTTGGCGAGCAGGGACAGATTGGGCAGCACATTGGTCTCGGAAGTCGACAGGTTCACCGGGCTGACGGTGTCGCCGATACGGATATTCCCCTCCAGCTTGCGCTTGACCTTGACCACGCGCGCGCCCAGGTTGCCGGATACGCCCACGCCCGCCAGCTCGCTCTTGAAGCGCGCCCCCAGGTGCAGGGTGGCGCTGCGCTCGCGCTGCTCGAACAGGCGCATCGGATCGTCGGGGACGCGGCCGGGATCGGCGCCGTAGAAGCCGCGCACCACATCCGCCTGGTCGATCAGGAAGTCGCGCGACGGCGTGACCCAGGGCCCGCCGAGCCGGTCCAGGCCCGGCACCAGCTTCTGGAAGGACGGGCCGAAGGCCTCGATCGGCGATGGCCGCACCGCACCCTGCACGTCGCTGTGCCCTTCGGCGCCGTGGAAGGACACCTCGCGCGTCGACAGGCGGATGCCGCCGGTCAGCGCGTTGACGAAGCCGCCGTCCAGGCGCCATACGGCGTCGCTGCGGAACTGGGCCTGTTCGCCCTTCGATTCGCCCCAGTTCTGCACCATCCCGCGCAGCACGAACTGGTTGGGGTCGCGCAGCGGGTTGGCGCTGGTCGGGGTGGTGATGGCGTTGTAGCCGCCGTGCCCGTCGCGGCCGTAGGTGTAAACGTCGGAGCTGGCGCCCGGGATCTGCTGATCGACGATCACGGTGTCGTTGATGAAGTCCGAGCGGGTGAAGGCCAGGCCCGAATCCACCGACAGCGCGCCCTGACGGTAGCGCAGGCCGAAGTTCAGGTAGTGGGTGTCGGTGCGCTCCTTCACGCCCCAGGTGCTGGTGGCCGTGTAGGGATCCCAGTCGTAGGGCCCGCCGAACTGGGCCGCCGCCGCGGATGCCGACTGGATCGGGCAGATGATGCCGTCCCGCGTGGTGCAGTAGGCGCCCTCGGGCGCCATCACCACATTGCTCAAGCGCGGCGTCCAGGTGGCGATGTTGAGGATGTAGTCCACCTCGCTGCGCCCGCGATAGCTGGTGCCCAGGTACTGAGTCGAGAATTCGAGGGCAGGATTGATCTTCCACTGGAAGGCGGCGTGGATGCTGCCGCGCTCGCGGTCGCCCGCATTGTAGATGCCGCCGATGTTGGGCAGCTCGCCGAGGCGGTCACCCGGACGCAGCGGCGCGATCGGCTGGTCGTCGTTGAGACGCGTCGCGGTGCCGTCCGGGCTCACCGAGAAGATGCGGTCGGGCCGGTCGACCCACTGGACCGGATAGCCCCAGCGCTCCTTATTCCAGGCCACATCGAACAGGAAGCCCATTTCGCCCATGCCGGTCTGCCAGCGGTTGCTGGCCAGGACGCCCACGCCGGGATTGGTCTTGGACTTGTGCGCGCTCGAGCCTTCCACGTCCTGGCGGCGCGCCTCGGCATAGCCGGTCACCGTATAGCCCTTGAAATCGAAGGGCGCGCGCAGGCGCACGTTGACCGCGCCGGCGATGCCGCCCTCGAACTGGTTGGCGGTGGCCGACTTGTACACGTCCAGGCCCCCGATCGACTGCACCGGCAAGTCCTGGTAGGACAGGCGGCGCCCGGTGCCGGTGAAAATCTCGTTGCCGTCGATGGTGGTGGCGACGTCCGGCAAGCCGCGGATGATCACGGTGCTGGTCTCGCCGCGGTCGCGCCCCACCTGCACCCCGGCGATGCGCTGCAGGGCGTCGCCGGCGGCGCGGTCGGGGAACTTGCCGATGTCGTCGGCATTGATCGAATCCACCACCTGCTCGGCGTCGCGCTTGATCTCCTCGGCCGAGCGGATGCTGGCGCGGATGCCGGTGACCTGGACGGTCTGCATGGGCGTCGAAGCGCCGGGCGCGGGCGCCGCGCCCGCGGGTTCGGTGGTCTGGGATTGGGCGAAGGCGCCATGGGCCGCAAGCAGCGTGATGGCCGCGCACACCGGCCTGAGTTTCAGGGTCGTCATCATGTCTCCTGGTTTCTCTCCGGGCACGACCGGCGCCTGGACCGACGCCGGTTGCCGATCTGAAAATTTTTATTAGTCATAAATATGACTAACTGGACAAAAAGCTAACCGAAATTTCAGCGGGGCGGCGCACCCGACGATGCAGAAAAACAGGATGAAAATCAGGCCGGCGGAGCCACCGAATCACGCTCCACCAGAGGGCAATCCATCTTGATGCTGGTGCGGCGGGCGACCGCGCCACGGGTCTGGTCGATCAAGGCCTGGGCCGCCCAGCGTCCCATTTCGTAGTTTGGTAACAACACTGTGGTCAAGGGAGGCATGGTGTAGCGCGCCAGGTCCTGGTCGTCGTAGCCGACGATCGAGACCTGTTCCGGCACCTCGCGGCCCAGCTTGCGGGCCGCCTCGATGGCCCCGAGCGCCATCAGGTCGTTGGCGCAGAACAAGGCCGTGGGCGGTTCCGGCAGGCTCAACAGGTCGAGCCCATGCCGGTAGCCGGCGCCGACCTGCCAGTCGCCCTCGCGCACCAGTATCGGGTCGAAAGGAAGCTCGCAGGTCGACAGGGCTTGCCGGTAGCCCTTGAGGCGCTCGGCGGCGGCCTCGATCCAGCCTTCCCCGTTGATCAGCCCGATGCGCCGGTGGCCGGCCTGCGCCAGGTGCATGGTGGCCGCGAAGCCGCCCAGCACCTCGCTCGGCACCACCGACGAGTACTGGCGGTCGCGCGTATGGCAGTTGAGCAGCACGGCCGGCACCCCGGCCAGGGCCGGCGGCAAGCTGACCGCGCGGGTGAAGATGGTGGCGTAGACCACGCCCAGCAGGCCGGGATCGGCCAGCATGCGCGCCAGCACCGCGCCTTCCAGCGCCGGGTCGCCGCGGGTCGCGAACACCGCCAGCAGGCAGCCATGCTCCCAGGCGCCGTCGCGGGCGCCCTCGATGGTCTGCATCGCATGCGGACTGGTGGCCAGCTCGTCGCTCAGGTAGACGATCAGGTTGCGTTCCTGCGGCGCGGCCGGCAGCGCGTGGCGTTCGAGCGGATAACCGATCTCGCGGGCGATGCGCAGCACCGCGTCGCGAGTGGCCTTCGATACCTTGGCGCCGCTCATGTGGTTGATCACCAGCGACACGGTCGACTGCGACACGCCGGCCAGCTTGGCGATGTCGGTCATGGTCGGCCGGCGCGGCCGGGGCGTGTCAGCCATGCCGCCCTGGCGTGCGCGCGAAGGCCACCCCTTCCTGGTCGAACAGGTGGCCGCGCGCGGCGTCGAAGACCAGGCCGATGCGCGCCCCGCGCTCGGGGCAGGCCTCGTCCGGGCAACACTTGATGGCCACGATGTCCTGCACGCCGGGCACCTGGGCATAGACGATGGTGGAGTCGCCCAGGTACTCGACCAAGGTGACTTCCGCGGGCACGGCGTGTTCGTCCCCCTTGTCCGCTACCCGCAGGTGCTCCGGGCGCACACCGAGCGTGACCGGTGCGCCGGGCGGCGCCCTGCCGGCATCGGCCGCCACCCGGGCCGTGGCGGCGCCAGGCAGCCGCACCAGCACCTCGCGTTCTTCTTCGCCCGCCAGCATCCCCGGCAGGAAGTTCATGCGCGGCGAACCGAGGAAGCCCGCCACGAACAGGTTGACCGGGTGCTCGTAGAGCTCCAGCGGCGTGCCCGCCTGCTCGATGCGTCCGCCGTTCAGGACCACGATCTTCTGGCCCAGGGTCATGGCCTCGACCTGGTCGTGGGTCACGTAGATCATGGTGGTGTTCAGGTCGCGGTGCAGCCGGGCCAGCTCGATCCGGGTCTGGCCGCGCAGCGCGGCGTCCAGGTTCGAGAGCGGCTCGTCGAACAGGAAGACCTGGGGCTTGCGCACGATGGCGCGCCCGATCGCCACGCGCTGCCGCTGGCCGCCGGACAGCGCCTTCGGGCGGCGCTCCAGCAGGTGCCCGATCTGCAGGATCTCGGCGGCGCGCACCACCCGCTCCGCGATCTCCTCGCGCGGCATTTTCGCCAGCTTGAGGGCGAAGCCCATGTTCTCGGCCACCGTCATGTGCGGATACAGCGCATAGCTCTGGAACACCATGGCGATGCCGCGCCGCGAAGGCTCGACATCGTTGCAGACCTGGCCGCCGATCTCCACCGTTCCGCCGCTGGCCTCCTCCAGCCCGGCGATGATGCGCAGCAGGGTCGACTTGCCGCAGCCGGACGGACCGACCAGCACCACGAACTCGCCGTCCGCGATGTCCAGGTCGATGCCCTTGAGGACGCTGTTGTTCTCGAACTGCTTGGTGATGTCGAGCAGGCGCACATTCGCCATGAATTATCCTTTCAGGCCGGTGGCGGCCAGGAAGCCGTGGGTGACGCGGCGCTGGAACAGCACATAGGCCAGCGCCACGGGCAGCGCGCCGACCAGGGCCGCCGCCATCAGCTGGGCGTAGCGCACGCCGAAGGCGTCGTAGGTCTGGGTCAGGCCCAGCGGAATGGTCATCATGTCGGTCGAGGTGACGATGATGAAGGGCCACAGGAAGTTGTTCCAGGCCGCGATGAAGGTGACGATCGCCATCGCCCACACGATGTTGCCGGACACCGGCAGGTAGACGCTCCACAGGATGCGCAGCGGCCCCGCGCCGTCCATCACCGCCGCCTCGCGGAAATCGGCCGGAATGGCGTCGAAGAAGCCCTTGAAGACATAGATCACCACCGGCGCCACCACCTGGGGCAGCACGATGCCGGCGTAGCTGTTGATCAGCCCCAGTTCGTTCATCATGCGGAACAGCGGCACCAGCAAGGCCTCGAAAGGCACCAGGAAGGCCAGCATGGCGGCGGCGAACAGCAGCTGGCGGCCGCGGAAGCGCAGCTGCGAGAAGGCGTAGGCGGCCATCAGGCTCAGGGTCATGGTGATCACGGTGACCAGGAGGGCCACCAGGGCGCTGTTGAACAGCCAGCGCCCGACATTGCCGGCGGCGAGGACCTTGCGGAAGGCGTCCAGGGTCCAGTCCTGCGGCAGCCAGTGGAACACGGCGGACACGGTCTCGTGCTCCGGGCGCAGGGCCGTGCTGACGGCCCACAGCAGCGGCGCCACCCACATGGCGGCCAGCAGCAGCGCGCTTGCTGCGCCGAGCAGGGTCCAGCCGATGCCGGAACGGTGCGTCATGCGCTCCTCCCGTCCAGCCAGCGCACGAAGGCGGCCTGGGCCAGCGACAGCAGGATCACGATCAGGACGAAGGCGACGGCGATCGCGGCGGCGTAGCCGGCGTCGCTCTGGGTGAAGGCGGTCTCGTACATGTAGTGCAGGGTCACGCGGGTGGTGTTGAAGGGGCCGCCGGTGGTCATGATGTAGGTCTGGCCGAAGATCTTCATCGAGGCGATCAGCTGCAGGACCATGGCCATGCCCGCCACCGGCCGCAGCGCCGGCCAGGTGATGGTGCGGAACAGGGTGAAGCCGCGCGCGCCGTCCAGCGCGGCCGCCTCGTACAGGTCGGCGGGGATGTTGCGCAAGCCGGCCAGGAACATCAGCATGTTGAAGCCCACGGTCCACCAGATGGTGGCGATGGCCACCATGGGCATGGCCCAGGTCAGGTCGCCGAACCAGGCGCGCTGCATCCCGAGCACGTAGTTCACCACGCCGGACGACGGCTGGAGCATCCAGTCGGCGATCAGGGTCATCACCGAGATCGGCAGCACGTAGGGCAGGAAGAAGGCGCCCTGCAGCCAGGAGCGCGCCCGGACGAAGCGGTCGACCAGCAGCGCCATCACCAGTCCAAGCGCGGTCAGCGGCACGACGGTGAGCAGGGCAAAGTAGAAGGTGTGGCCGAGCGCGGCCCAGAAGTTCGGATCCTGCACCAGGGTCGCGTAGTTATCCAGGCCGACGAAGGCGTTGGTGCGCGTCAGGCTGCTCTCGGTCAGGCTCAGCCAGAAGGTTTCGAGCGCCGGCAGGAAGAAGAACAGGATGAAGACGACGCCGAAAGGCGCCAGCAGCAGGATCGCGGGCAGGGTCTGGCGCCGCGGCTGCGGGGTCGAGAGGAAACGCATCCGGGCTCCTAGTAACGCGGCGGGCGTTTGCGCACCAGGCGCGCCGCCTCGGTTTCGAACATGCGCAGGGCCTGCGCCGGCGTCAGCTGGGAAGACAGCGCGGCCGGCATGAATTTGGAGGCCATCGCCTCCAGCGGCCCGGCCGCGCCCATATACCAGGCGTCCGGATCGTAGACCACGTGATCGGCGATGCCGGCATACGAAGCGTTCGGCGTCAGCGCCATGGCTTGCGGCGATTCGGCCACCGGACGGTAGGCGAGCACATGGCCGCCCTGGGCCCAGCCCAGCGAGTTCTTGCTGACGAAAGCGATGAAGCGCATCACGGCCTTGACCTTGGCCGGCTCCATCGGGTTCTTTTCGTTGGCCGGAATCGCGAAGGCATGCGAATCGGCCCACACGCTGGCATTGCCGTACATCCGGGGCAGCGGCACGATACCGTAGTCGAAGCCGAGCGTGCCCTGTGTGCTTGCACGCACCAGTTCGGGCACCTCCCATACGCCGTTGATCATGAAGCCGGCGTTGCCGCCCATGAACTGGCTGGTGGAGGCCGCGTAGTCCAGCCCGGCCTGCGCATAGCCCTTCTGGAACCAGCCGGCGATGCGCGCCAGCGAATCCTCGCCTGCACGGCCGTAGGCGAAGCGCCCGTCCTTGATCAGCGGGACGCTGCGCTGCGCCAGCATCGACACCCACAGGCGCCAGACGGCGTAGGAGCTCTGGCTGCTTTCCATCGTCATGCCGGGGCGGCCGGTCGCCTGGCGCACGGCGCGGAAGGCGTCGGTCAGGGCGTCGATGCCTTCGATGGGCTGGAGCCGGCCCTCGGCGTCGAGCAGGCCCGCGCGGCCGGTGAGGGTCTTGTTGTAGTACAGGACCAGGGGATGCAGGTCGATCGGGACGGCGTAGATCTTGCCCTGGTAGACCGCCTTCTGCCACTGGCGCGGGTAGAAGTCCGTGTCGCTCAGGTCGGCGCCGCTCAGTTCAAACGGGGCGATGGGACGCAGGACGCCGCCGCCGGCCAGGTTGACCATGCGCGACAGGTGGACGGTGGCGATGTCGGGACCCGCGCCGACCACGGTCGAGGTGATCAGCTTGGTGTAGAACGGCTCGCCCCACTTCAGCGTGGTGCTGACCACCCTCACCTCGCGCTGGCTGGCATTGAAGCGCTCGACCAGGTCGCGCATGCGCGCGCCGTCGCCGCCGGACAGCAGGGTCCACATCTTGACTTCGACCTGGGCCAGCGCGGGCAGGCTGACGCCCGCCAATGCGGCCGCCAGCACGGCGCCAGCCAGGCGCATGAGTGTGCGCGCCAAGCTTGTCTCCTGCAATGTTTGTTGAAGTTTATGAATTAATACTAGCAAATATTTCTTGCTTGGGCATGTACAAATGAGGGTGGTCCGCATGCAAACTTGGGCGGAACAATGCCGGTGGCATTGTTCCGGCCTTCGCCGGAACCCAAGTTCAACGAACGTAAAACCACCCGCACTGCTAAAATCATCCCTTTTTGCAGGCAGTAATAATGGGAATCGGCGTACTCTGCGGCCTCCTGGCCGGCGCTCTGTGGGGCCTGGTGTTCATCGTCCCCGAGCTGCTGTCCTCGTTCAGCCCGCTGGAGCTGGCCGTCGGCCGCTACCTCGCCTATGGCGCGATGGCCTTCGTCATCCTGCTGCCCAGGCTGCGCGCTCTGCAGCAGCGCCTGACCCGCGCCGACTGCGCCGCCCTGGTGCGCCACGCCCTCGCCGGCAACCTTGTCTACTACATGCTCTTGTCGGTCGGCGTCCAGTACGCCGGCGTCGGCCCCACCTCCCTGATCGTCGGCATGCTGCCGGTCGTCGTCACCCTCCTCGGCCGCAACGACCACGGCGCCGTGCCGCTGCGCCGCCTGGCCTTGCCGCTTCTGCTGGTCGCCGCCGGCATCGCCTGCATCAATGTCGACGCCTTCGCCCACCCGGCCAGCAGCGATCCGGTACGCACCGCCATCGGCATCGCCTGCGCCACCGGCGCCCTGCTGTGCTGGAGCTGGTACGCCCTCGACAATTCCCGCTACCTCAAGCGCAATCCGCACTTCGGCAGCGCCGAATGGTCCGCCCTGTACGGCCTGTCGACCGGCATCCTGGCCTTGGTATTGGGAGCGGCCGCCGTCGCCTTCGGCGTCGCCGGCCCCGCTACCGGCGCGGCGCGCGACTGGGGCCTGTTCTGGACCTGCAACGCCCTGCTCGCCCTCGGCGCCTCCATGATCGGCAACCAGCTCTGGAACGTGGCCAGCCGCCGCGTGCCGGTCACGCTGTCCGGCCAGCTGATCCTGTTCGAGACCCTGTTCGCGCTGGCCTACGGCTTCGTCTATCGCGGCCACGGCCCGCGCCCGCTGGAGCTGGCCGCGATCGCGCTGCTGGTGTGCGGCGTGACCTGGTCGGTCCGCGCGCACGCGTCCTCACCGGCGGAGCTGGGCCACGGAGACCTGGCTGAAGGTGACGGCGTGGCCGGCGCCGCCCATCGCCACCAGGCCTAGTTTCGCGCCTGTCCCCAGGCGGTGGGTCCAGGTTCCGCCGACCACCCAGTTGCGGCCGTCCTGGCTGGACCAGGCGGTGTAGCGCTCCTCGCCGCGGCTCCTGCGCACGTCCAGCCGCAGCCAGGTCCATTCGCCCGGCGTGCCGACCACGGTATTGCCGTAGCGCGGATGGTGCGCCTCGACCGGCGCCAGCTCCTTCCCGAACTCCACCTGGCGCAGCCCGCCCCTGGCCAGCTCCACCAGCTTGACGTAGTTGTCGTCGTCACGCATCAGCACCAGGCCGGCCTGCACCGGCTTCGCGCAGCAGTCGAGCGGCGCGTCCAGGCGCAGGCGGGCTTCGATGCGCAGGTCGCCGGCCGGCAGCGCCGTCGCCAGCACCGGGGCGGTATCGGTGTCCACGTACAGGTCGGAGTCCGTCGTGGCAATGCGCAGGCCCGGCTGGGCCGCCGCCCAGCTGCCCGCGGCGCCCGGGCGCACCCAGCTCCAGCGCCGGGCCAGCTGCGGCTGGTCGAAATTGTCTTGCCAAATCGGCGCCGCCACGGCCGGGCTTGGCGCGGCGACGGCCGCCGCCCGCCTGCCGGGCATGACTTGCGGACCGTCCGTGGGCCCGCGCCCGCCCGCGATCACCGGCCAGCCATCCACCCACTCGATCCGGTCCAGCAGCACGGGCCGCCGCGTCAGCTTGTCGCGCGCGCTGAAGAAAGCCTGCCTGCGGTCGACCGCGTGGTACATCGTCCACCACTGGCCGTCATCGTCCTTGAACACCGTGTTGTGGCCCGCGCCGATCCAGCGGTTGCCGTTCTGGGCCAGCACCGGCGTGCCGCCCGCCCGCGCGGCCGCCATATCGTTGCCTTCGCGGTCGAGGAAGGGGCCTTCCGGCCCCCTGGCGCGGCCAACGTACAGGCCGTAGCCGGTCAGCGGCCCATTGCAGCAGTCGGTCGCCGACGCGAACAAATACCACCAGCCGCCATGGCGCACCACTTCCGCCCCCTCGTAGCGGTCGTCGGCGCCGATGCGCACCGGGTCGCCCACCAGGCCCATGCCGTCGGAGGACAGGCGCTGCACGAAGATGCCGCCGCCGTAGCTGCCGTAATAGATCCAGCGGTCGCCCTGGTCGTCCACGGCGATGTCCGGGTCGAAGGTCCAGTGGAACTTGCAGCCGCTGCCGGCGCGGCGCGGCGGCACCACCGGCCGCGCGACCGCCTTCCACGGACCGGCCGGCGAGGCGCTGGTCGCTACGCCGATCGCGCTGTCGGAAGCGCAGCCCGGCTCCGGGCTATGGGCGTCGTCGACGTCGGTGATGGTGAAGTAAAGGAAGTAGCTGCCGTTCATGTAGACCGCTTCCGGCGCCCACAGGCCGGCCTTGGGCGCGGCCAGGCCGCGCGGGCGCTCGGAGAAAGCGTCGCCCACGTGGTACCAGTTGACCAGGTCGATCGAACGGAAGATCGGCATCAGGCGGAAGCGCCAGCCGTCGCCGTCGCGCTCCTTGCGGCTGATCGGGTCGGTGGTGCAGTACAGGTACCAGACCGGATTGTCCGTCGTGCGGTCGCGCAGCAGGGATGGGTCGGCGCAGCTTTCGGCCAGGCTGCCGTCGGCCAGGCGCAGGGGCAAGGGATTGGTGAAGGTCTTGGCCGGTGCGGGCGCCTGAGGCGCGGCGAGCGCGGGGAGACACAGCAGCAGGTGCATCGACAGCGCGGCGCACAGCCGGATTCCAGGTCTGCTCAAGACGTTCTCCTCGAGTTGCTGTTTGTCCCCGGAAAATAAGCGAAGCCGCGCGCCCGCGTCGCACGAATGCCGGTCAATTGTGAACATTGTAAAAATGATTCGTTGCACTAACGCATTTTTTTGTTCAATATGCACTCAAACACTATTTCCAGCATAAATGACCTGCTAGACTGGCAGGATTTTGTATCCCTTGGCACAAGAAAAATTGCCAACAAGAACATACATATGGGGAACGGCGGCATCCCGGTGCCGCGCCAAAACATAAGAAGAGAAACAAGGGAGTAGTCTGAAATGAACGGAATGCGGGGTCGTCCGAACCTGTCGCTATTGGCGGCGGCTGTCTCGGGCATGGTTGTCGGGGCTGTCCATGCCCAGGAACCCGGTGGGCAAGCTGGTGGGGCGCAGGCGGCGGCAACGGGCGAGATCCCGGAAGTCATGGTGACCGCCCAGCGCACGCCTTCGCTGGCCTCCCGCACTCCGGTGGCCATGAGCGTCCTGACCGGCGAGCAGCTGGCCCGGGCCGGGACCGACAGCCCCGCGGAGCTGGGCGCACGCCTGCCCAATGTGCACCTGGACCAGGCCGCCGATGGCCTGCGCGTCACCATCCGCGGCGTCAGCAACGCCGATGCGACCGACAAGGGCGATCCCTCGGCCGCCTTCATGCTGGACGGCGTGTATATCGCGCGCCCGCCCGGCCAGACCCTGAGCTTCCTCGACGTCGACCGCATCGAAGTGCTGCGCGGCCCGCAGGGCACCCTGTACGGCCGCAACACCACCGCCGGCGCCATCAACGTGATCTCGAACGCGCCGGTGAACCGCCATGAAGGCGCCTTCGGCCTGGAAGCCGGCACCCACGGAAGCCGGAAGATCGACGGCATGCTGAATGTCCCGGTCAGCGAAGCGCTGGCCCTGCGCGCGGCAGTCGCCGTGCGCCGCCACGATCCCTACTTGAAGAACGGCCAGGGCACGCCGCACAGCCTGGGCCTGGACCGCGACGACCGCGACGCGCGCCTGTCGGCCAGGCTCGCGCTCGGGCGCGACGCCTCGCTGCTGCTGCGCTACGACCATAGCGAAGCCCACGACAACAATGACCGCTTCGTCCCCGACACCAACTTCTTCAGCGGCATCGAGACCCGCACGCCCACCTGGCGCGCCGGCAGCACCGACCAGCGCCTGACCAACGCCTTCCGCCCGCTCAACCGGACGCCCGAGCAAGGCCGCCACGAGAAGCGTGCGCGCGGCCTGTCGGCCGACCTGGGCTGGGACCTGGGGGCGGCCACGGTGCACTACCTGGGCGCGCGCCGCAAGCTCGACCAGGCCATGCTGCTGAACTACTACTACCGCGTCAGCATCAACCCGCCTTTCGCGCTGGGCGTGCTGAACGACTACGACAGCCACAACACCCAGGACTCGCACGAGCTGCGCGTGGCAACCAAGGGCAAGGGTCCATGGCAGGCCCAGGCCGGCCTGTATTACTTCAGCGAAGAGACGAATTCGGTGTACGGCTTCCGCGGCCTCGAGATGCTGCGCCTGCCCCCGTATTACGTGTTCCCGATCGGCCCCACCAAGGCCACCAGCAAGGCGGTGTTCGGGCAGCTGACCTACAGCCTGCGCCCGGACCTGCGCTTGAGCGCAGGGGCGCGCAGGACCAACGACGACAAGTCGCGCATCGGCTCGACCAACTTCCAGCAAGGGCCGGTGTTCAATCCCGCCACCGACCTGCGCCTGCTGAACGCGGCCAGCATGGCGACCCACAAGACCACCTGGCGCCTCGGCGCGGAATGGGACGTGCTGCCGTCCACGCTGGCCTATGCCACCCTGGCCACCGGCTACAAGGCGGGCGGCTTCAACGACGGCTGCACCGCCGGCACCAGCGCGCTCGGCATCACCTGCCCGGCGGCGGCGGCCGTGCCGTCGAACCTGCTGTACTACCAGCCGGAGACACTGCGCTCGGTGGAGGCGGGCCTCAAGAGCCGCTTCTGGGACGGCCGCGCCACGCTCAATGCCGCCGCCTTCCGCTACGACTACGCCAACCTGCAGCTGTCCGGCGTCGCCGTCCTGCAAGGCGCACCGCGCTTCATCACCAGCAACGCGGGCGAAGCCGGCGTCACCGGCCTGGAACTCGACGGCCAGCTGCGCGTGGGCCAGGCCGGGCGCCTGAACTACGGCCTGACCCTGCTCGACGCCCACTATGATGCCTACTCGCCGAACGGCGTCGTGTCCTGGAATGGCCACAAGCTGGACCGCGCACCCAGCCATGTGCTTACCCTCGGCTACGACCACCGCTTCGACCTGGCGGCGGGCCAGCTCACGGCCGGCCTGTTCGCGCGCGCCAGCGGCGCCTACGTGATCGGCGTGCCCAGCCAGCTGCTCGAATACCGCATTCCGTCGCGTACCGCCACCGACGCTACGGTCGGCTTCCAGCCGCACGGCGCGCGCTGGAGCCTGCTGCTGCGGGCCCGCAACCTGGAGAACAAGGTGCAGCCGGTCGCGATCGACAGCTTTGGCATGACCGTGCCGAGCAACCCGCGCACGGTCGACCTGCGCCTCGACTACCGCTTCTGACCAACAAAGGGATCACCAACGCCAACCCGCGCCGACGCGCACGCCCATCAAGAGGATCACAATAAATGACGTCTACGCATCACCACCGTTTGTCCTGGTTCACGCTCGCCCTGCTGGGTTCTTTTCTCACCGTCCTGCTGCTGCGCGGCTGGAGCGGCCAGACCCAGTTGCTGGTCCTGAGCTCCTTCCTGATGTTCGGCTGCTGCTTCGCCAGCGCCGCGCACCTGCTGGGTTTGCAGGCGGCCCTGCGCTTTGCGCTGATCGCGCTGCCGATCGGCTGGTTCGCGGAACAGATGGGTTCTTCGCACGGCTGGTTCTTCGGCAAGTACACCTATACCGACGTCCTCGGTCCGCGCGTGGGCGACGTGCCGATGGTGATTCCCCTGATGTGGTTCGCCCTGGGCTATTGCGGCTACGTGATCGCCAACCTGATCGCCTGGCAGACCCCGTCGGACGGCGTCACCCCGGTCGGCCAGACCTTGACGATGTCCTTCCTGGCGGCCCTCGTCATCACCGCCTATGACCTCGGGGTCGACCCCTACATGGTCTACAAGCTCAAGGCCTGGGAGATGGAGAAGAAGGACGGCTGGTGGTTCGGCGAGACCCTGCAAGGCTTCGTCGGCTGGATGCTGGTGGCCTTCGTGATCGTGTTCCTGTTCCGCCTGAGCCTGCGCAAGTGGCCGCCGCGCGCTTCCCAGGCGCTGCGCCTGCGCGACGTTCAGGTGCCGCTCGCCATCTACGGCGGCCTGATGGTTTTCCAGATCACCCAGGGCTTCCCGGTCGAGACCCGCACCATCGCCACCTTCGTGATGGGCATCCCCCTGTTCTGCGCCCTCCTCGGCCTGCAGCGCTGGAACGGCGTCGCATCGCTGCGCGCGGAGGCCGCATGAAGCCGGATGCCCCGCAGCTGCTGAACCCCGCACTGCGCGCCGACCCCGCGGCCGACCATGCCGTGGCGCGCATGCTGGGCGACAGCGCGGCCGACCCGGCGCGGCTGTTCCCGCGCATTAACCGGATCAACGCCGAGCTGGCGCGCTGGGACACCAACGGCAGCCTGCAGGGCTGGCGCGCCTCGCCGGGCGCGGACCCGGCGATCGCGGCGGCGCTGGAAGACTATGTGCGCAGCTGCAGCCAGTTGCCCGAATGGGCCGACAAGGCCTGCATCGCGCGCGCGGAAAAGCTGTTCATGGACATGAGCATGCTGTCCTGCACCCTGCTGTTCTGTTCCAGCCTGCCCGAATGCTACATCCTGCCGGACCTGTCGGCGGTGCTGCAGGCGGCCGGCCAGCTGGAACTGCATACCGACTACCGGGTGCGCTCCACCGCCGCGATGATCTTCCCGGTCATGATGCGCGGCGGCCTGACCGACCCGGGCGGCGGCGGCGTCGCCCAGGCGCTCAAGGTGCGCCTGATCCACGCCACCATCCGCCACCTGATCCTGCGCGGGGCGCCGGGCGATTCGCCCGCCGCTTGCCCGGTCGCGCCGCTGGCGCCCGCCGGCCACGGCCTGCACCATGTGCTGTACGCGCATGGCTGGGACAGCCGGCGCGACGGCCTGCCCTGCAACCAGGAAGAACTGGCCTATACCCTGCTGACCTTCCACTACGCCTTCCTGCGCGGCCTGCGCCGCCTGGGCCTGGGCCTGCCGCGCGAAGACGAGGAAGCCTACTTGCACGCCTGGAACGTGCTGGGCCACCTGATCGGCATCGAGCGCGAGCTGATGGCCTGGACCATGGAGGACGCCTCCGCCCGCTTCCAGGTCCTGCAGGCGCGCGGCCGCGCGGCCTGGGATGCGCGACTGGCCGCCGATCCGCACGAAGCCGACCCGCGCCCGCCGCTGGCCGCCGCCCTGATGCAGGCCATGGCCAACGAACTGCCGCTGCGGATCCTGAAGCCCTTCCCGATCCTGCTGACCCGTTACCTGTGCGGCAAGCAGGCCAGCCGCGACCTGGGGCTGACCAAGCGCGTCTCGCTGCTGTCGCGCGCCCTGTTCGCCCTCGGCCTGGGCACGGTGCGCCTGATCGACGCGCTGGTGCGCATCTTCGTGCCCGGCTTTTCGATCTCGCGCCTGCTGACCCGGGTCGCCGGCTACCGCCTCACCACCCGCTTCCTGATGGACCAGACCCGCCCGCTCAAGCTGCCCGAGGCCCTGCTCGGCCAGGTCGACGAGGCGATGCAGTGCTGGTGCGAGGACCACAAGGCCCCGGCCTTCATGAAACGACTCGAGGCGCGCCTGGCGCGTCCCGCACCGCCCCCGGAGACACGCCAGGCATGAGCACCACCTTTGCATCACCCTTCGCCCCCCTGGCTCGGCTGCGCGCCATCCTCGTGTTCCTGTTCCTGGCCTTCTGCTCGCTGGCCGCCCTGGCCGCGCCGCTCGAACTCGGCGCCGGCGTCAAGCGCGTGGAAGCCTGGTCCGCCGTCACGGTGATGAACGACCCGGACGGCGATATGGACCCGGTCGCTGCGAGCAGCGCCCACGAACGCTTCGCGCGTCCGCTTACCGCCTACGCCACGCTTGGCATGCAGCAGGGCGCGACCTGGGTGCGCATTCCGGTGACGGTGCCCGCCGGCGCGCCCGAGAACTGGGTGATGCAGATCGACTTCGGCCTGCTCGACAAGGTGGATGTTTTCGTCGAGAGCGCCGGCGTGGTGCGCAAGGTCGGTACGGCCGGACGCGCGGATGTCCAGGACGGCTGGGCGCTGAAAGGCCGTGTGCCCGCGGTCGTGATGCGCCTTGGCGCCGGCGCCCGGCACACGGTGCTGGTGCGGGTGGAAAGCCACGGCGCCTTCATCCTGCCGATCGAGTTCCTGCAGCCGGACGCCTTCCACGGCGCCTCGCTCGGCGAGCAAATGCTGCAAGGCCTGATGCTGGGCCTGGGCCTGTGCCTGTTCCTGTACAGCGTGGGCCAGTGGATCACGCTGCGCGAGCCCTTGTTCGGCAAGTACGCGCTGCTGGTCGGCGCCGTGACCATGTACTCGGCCTGCTGGTTCGGCATCGCCGACCAGTTCCTGTGGCAGGACAACGCCTGGCTGAGCGAGCACGGCGCCGGGCTGGCCTCGATCCTCGCCTCCTGCGGCGCCTACCTGTTCGTCGAACAGTCGCTCGCGCGTCCCGGCATGGACCGCATCTTCAGCCGCCTGATGAAGACCTTCGCGTCGCTGTGCGTGATCAGCGCCATCGGCTTCGGCGCGGGCCTGATCAGCCACCACTACCTGGTGGCCATCATCGGCACCCTCGGCATCATGCCGATGCTGCTCGGCCTCCCGGGCGCCTTTCGGCGCGCGCGCGCCGGCGACGCGGTCGGCACCTACTTCCTGGTCGGCTGGGCGGTCAGCTTCGCGGCGGCCCTGATCTCGGCCCTGATGATCAAGGGCGAGCTGCCGGCCAACTTCTGGACCATGCACGCGCTCGAATTCGGCAGCACCTTCGACATGCTGGTATTCATGCGCATCCTCGGCCTGCGCACCAAGGCCATGCAGACCGCAATGCTGCGCGCCGAAGCGGGCGCGCGCATGAAATCGGAATTCCTGGCCAACATGAGCCACGAAATCCGCACCCCGATGAACGCCATCATCGGCATGAGCCGCCTGGCCCTGATGGCCGAGCCGAGCGCCAAGCTGCGCAACTACCTGTCAAAGATCCTGGGCTCGAGCGAGCACCTGCTGGGCATCATCAACGACATCCTCGACATCTCCAAGATCGAGGCCGGCAAGCTGACTATCGAATCGGTGCCCTTCGAGCTCGACGAGATGCTCGACCACCTGTCCAGCCTGACCGGGCTGAAGACCGATGCCAAGGGCCTGGAGCTGATCTTCCGGGTCGGCGCCCGGGTGCCGACCCGCCTGGTGGGCGACCCGCTGCGCCTCGGCCAGGTCTTGATCAACCTGACCGGCAACGCCGTCAAGTTCACCGAACGGGGCGAAATCGTGGTCTCCGTCGATGTCGACGAGACCCGCGACGGCAGCGTGGTGCTGGCCTTCTCGGTGAGCGATACCGGCATCGGCATGACGCCCGAGCAGCTCGGCCTGCTGTTCCAGTCCTTCACCCAGGCCGACAGCTCGATCACCCGCAAGTACGGCGGCACCGGCCTGGGCCTGTCGATCTCGCGCCAGCTGGTGGAACTGATGGGCGGCGCGATCTCGGTCACCTCGAGCCCGAACGTGGGCAGCTGCTTCCGCTTCACCGTTCCGCTGGGGATCCCCGCCGGCCACACCAGCACCGCCGCGGTGCGCCAGGCCACCTTGCAGGACGTGCGCGCCCTGGTGGTCGACGACAGCGGCACCGCGCGCGAAGCCCTGGTCGAGATGCTGCATGGCCTGGGCGTGCGCGCAGACGCCGCGCCCTCGGGCGAGCAATGCCTGGTGGCGCTGGAGCGCGCCCAGAGCGACGGCCAGCCCTACCAGGTGGTGCTGATGGATTACCTCATGCCCGAACTGGACGGCATGGAGACCATCCGCCGCATCCGCCGCTGCGCGCGCGACGCCGCGCCGCCGGCGATCCTGATGGTCAGCGCCTGCACCCGCGAGTCGGTGCTGCAGCAGGAAGGCGAACTGCCGCTGGACGGCTTCCTGCACAAGCCGGTCGGCCCGGCCTTGCTCTACCACAGCCTGCTGCAGGTCTTGCATCCGTCCACCGACGCGGCCGCGCTGAGCGCGCCGGCGGCGCTGCCGGGCATGCCCGCCCTGCCCGATATTCCGCGCCTGGACGGCGCCCGCATCCTGCTGGCCGAGGACAACGCCAACAACCGCGAGGTCGCGCTCGACTTCATGGCCGCCGCGCGCATGTCGGTGGATGTGGCCTTCGACGGCGTCCAGGCGGTGCGCATGGCCGAGGAAGGCGACTACGACCTGGTGCTGATGGATATCCAGATGCCCGAACTGGACGGCCTGAGCGCGGCGCGCGAGATCCGCCGCAACCCGCGCCTGGCCGAACTGCCGATCGTCGCGATGACGGCCCACGCGCTGCCGAGCGACCGCGCGCGCAGCCTGGCGGCCGGCATGAACGACCACGTCACCAAGCCGATCGATCCCGACCTGCTGTTCTGCACCCTGCTCAAGTGGATCGACCCGGCCCGCCTGCAGGGCCGCACCCTGCCGCCCGCGGCCGCGCATCCCGCGGTTTCCGAGCCGGTCGGCGCCCTGCCGCCGGTGCCGGGCATCGACTGGCGCCAGGCGCTGGACAACGTGAGCGGCCAGCGCAGCCGCCTGGAAAAGCGCGCCGGCAGCTTTGTGCGCGAGTACGCGGGCGCGCCGCGCATCCTGCGCGAAGCGCTGAGCGGCGGCGACCACGCGCGCCTGCAGTCGCTGGCCCATAACCTCAAGTCCAGCGGGGCCTACGTGGGCGCATTCGAGCTGTCGGCTGCGGCCAACCGGCTCGAGCAAGACCTGCGCGCCGGCCAGTTCGAGCGGCTGGCGGTTCAGGTGCCGGCGCTGGTGGCAAGCGCGGAGACGGTGCTGGCGGGCCTGGCCCAGCTGGCCGCGGCCGCGCTGCCGCGCCAGGCCGATCCGCACGCGGTGGCCCAGGTGATCCAGCGCCTGCAATCCTACCTGGCCGACGACGACGCGCGCGCCGAAGACGCGCTGTCCGAGCTCGAGAGCCTGCTGGCGGGCACCACGCACGCCGGCGCCCTGGCCCCGGTGCGGCGCGCGGTCGAGGACATCGAGTACGGCGCCGCGCTCGCGCCCCTGGGCGCGCTGGCGCTCGATCTGGATGTGAGCCTGGAGGGCGTGGCGTGAATATCGTGGAGACGCAAAAGGTCCTGGTGGCGGACGACGACGCCATCAACCGCGAGGTGCTGGGCGACCTGCTCAAGCCGGAATATACGGTGCTGCTGGCCAAGAACGGCGCTCAGACCCTGGAACGGGCGGCGCGCCATGCGCCCGACCTGATCCTGCTCGACGTGATGATGCCCGACATGGACGGCTACGAGGTGCTGCGCCAGCTGCGCGCGGACCCGCAGACCGAACACATCGCGGTGATCTTCATCTCCGGCCTGGACCGTCCCGAGGACGAGGCCAACGGCCTCAAGATGGGCGCCTCGGACTACATCGTGAAGCCCTTCAACCCCACCGTCGTGATGGCGCGCGTGGCCCTGCACCTGCAGGTGGTGCGCCAGCGCAGGATGCTCGAACGGCTGGCCAATATCGACGGCCTGACCGAGCTGGCCAACCGCCGCCGCTTCGACGAGATGTACGCCCTCGAGTGGCAGCGCGCGCGGCGCACCGGGCGGCCGCTGTCGCTGGCCCTGCTCGACATCGACGCCTTCAAGCAGTTCAACGACCGCTACGGCCATCCGGCCGGAGACCGGGCGCTGCGCTCGGTGGCGCGGGTCGCGGGGACGGCCATGCGCCGCCCGGCCGACCTGGCGGCGCGCTACGGCGGCGAGGAACTGGTGCTGCTGATGCCGGAGACCGACGCAGTCCAGGCGCGCCAGGTGGTGGAAGCGCTGTGCGAGGCCGTCGCCGGCCTCGACATCGCCCACGAAGCCTCGGCCGTGGCGCCGGTGCTGACGGTCAGCGTGGGCGGCGCCACCCTGGCGCCGGACAGCAGCGAGTTGCAGGCGGACCTGTTCGAGGCGGCCGACGCCCAGCTCTACCGGGCCAAGCAGGCGGGCCGCAACCGCATCGCCTGGCGCGAAGAGGAGCCCAGCCAGCGCTAGCCGCGCGCCTTCCTCCTATCTCGCGCTCGGCCCGGGCATGTCGTGGCATCCTACGACCTCGGCCGCACAGGCGGAGCGCGAAAAGGAGAGTGGCATGGCACAGCGTCCAGGGATTTTTCCGACATTCTTTTTGTCCGGCTTCGAATGCTCCAGTTTCCTCTGGGGCAATCGGGTGCGGCGCAACCTGGTGGCGGAAACGGGGCACGACAGGCATGCCGCCGAGGATTACCAGTTCCTGAGCAGCCTGGGCATCGCCGTGGCCCGCGAAGGCATTCCCTGGCCGATGGTGGACAAGGACGGCGGCTACGACTTCTCGCCCATCGACCGCTTCATCGAGGCCATGAACGCCTCGCGCGTCATCCCGATCTGGGACCTCTGCCATTACGGCTATCCGGACGACCTCGACCCATTCTCGGACGAATTCGTGACCCGCTTCGCCGCCTACTGCCGCGCCGCGGCCGAGTACGTGATTCCGAAAGTGCGCGGACCGCACTTCTTCACGCCGATCAACGAGATCACCTTCTTCTCCTACTGCGCTGGCGAATGGGGCTGGGCCGCGCCCTACCATTGCACCCGCGAGGACAGGATGCGCCTGCTGGAGGCGCTGTGCCGGGCGGCGATCGCGGGCGTCAAGGCGATCCGCGAAGTCGATCCCGAAGCGCGCATGGTGCACGTCGATCCCCTGGTGCAGGTGGTGGCGCCGCGCGACCGGCCGGACCAGGAGGAAGCCGCGCGCCACGAGACTTATGTGGACACCTTCCTGGCCTGGGACATCATCTGCGGCCGCGAGCATCCCGAATTCGGCGGCTCGCCCGGGATCCTGGACATCGTCGGGGTGAACAACTATTCCTTCGGGCAGATGGAATACCGGGAGCACGGGCCGCACGCGCCGCTGCCGCCCGGCGACGACCGCATCGCGCCGCTGTGCGACATGCTGCAGACCGTGTGGGAACGCTATCGCCGGCCGATGATCATCGGCGAAACCAGCGGTCTCGGCCAGGGCCGCGACAGCTGGCTCAGGGACGTCATGGGAGAATCGCTGGCGGCCGTGCACCGCGGCATGGACCTGCAGGGAATCTGCCTGTTCCCCGGGGTCGACATGCCGGACTGGCATACCGGCGAATGGGTACACAACGGCATATGCGACCTGGTCGAGGAGGACGGCGACCTCAAGCGCGTGCCGCACCAGGAGTACGTGGCCGAACTACGCCGCTGGCAGAAGGAGCTGAACCGGGTCACCAGCCTGGATGAGGATCCGTTCAGCGACCCGGTGGAACTGCAGGACGTGATCGATGCGGCGCACCGGCTTAATATGCAACCGGATAAAGATTGGCACTGAACGCCGCTTCTGTCAGCCGCGGCAGGCCAGGCCGAACTTGGTGGCGGTGCAGCCGCGCTTGATGCACAGGGTCGCGTGATACCCGGCCGCGCGGCACTGGCGCAGGGTTTCGGCCAGCGCGTCGCCGGCCGGTTCCGGTTCCGGGCGCGGGGGCGGCGGCGGTAGAACAACGCGTGCCGGCGGCGGTTCGCGGCGCGCGACGGTCCGGACAGGCGTGCGTTTCCCGGCGTTCCGCCGTACGGCCGGAGCGGCCGCTTTCTTCTTCGGCTTGGGCGCGGCGGCAACGATCGGCGCCGCCGCGGCGGCGGCGACCGTCGCAGCGTCCGGTGTCGAGGGCTCGCGCGTTTCGATGGGTGCGGGCGCTGCCGGGGCCGGTTCGGGTACGGCCAGGTCCGTGGTGGCGGTGGCCGGTGCGGGCTCGACGGCAGGCGCTGTCGGATCGGCCGCTGGCGGCGCTGCCGGCGCAGCCGTCGGCGTCTGATCCGCAACCATCGCCAGCGTCGATTCAACCTGCGTGTCGCCGTAGATCCACCATCCGGTCCCCAATACGCCCGCCACAAGGGCGGCCGCAATGGTCCAGCCAAAGAATTTGCGGCCCCAGCGATCCATCCAGTGGACCGGCTCGTCAGGAAACTGGATGCTCAGATCCGGTTGCTGGCTGGCAAAGGATGGGGTGCCCGGCGGCGGCTCGAAGAAATGCGGCTCCGTGGGGGCTTCCGCTGGAGGCGGAGGGTGAAACTCAGGCGCGGGCTCGGCGACTGGAGCGGGATGCCTGCTGCGCCAGACGCGCGGACGCACGGCGGGATCGGGTGCGGCCTGCGGTGGCGGCGCCGCACTGCTGCGCTTTCGGGGCGGCGCCGGCTGGCTGTCGCCGATATCTTCCAACAACTGGCTCTTCATCTACTGACTTCTGCTTACGGACAAGCCGATTGTAGCCAATCCGCGCAAAGCCCCGCGCCGGGTACGCGGCGCCGGCTCAGGCTTTCGCGGGTTTCCAGGTGATAACACGGTACACATACCAGAGCACCAGCCCGATCAGGATCGCTTTCGAGACCGGATCGACATAATCGGCCACGCGCTCGTAGTGGCTTTCCAGGAGGTAGCCGGCGCCGGTGAGGATCCCGGTCCAGATCAGGGAGCCGATGGTCGAAAACAGCAGGAATTGGCCCAAGGGCATGCATGCCAGGCCGGCCGGCACCGAAATCAGGGTGCGGATGGCGGGAATCAGGCGCCCGAACAGCACTACCTTGCGCCCATGCCGCTCGAAGGCTTCCAGCGCATGGTCGATTTCGCCGTGGGTGACGGTCATCCAGCGGGCGTGCTTGTCCGCGAAGTTCTCCAGCCTTTCCTTGCCATAGATCTTGGCCGCGTAATACCAGGGCAAGGCCCCGGCGATCGAGCCGGCCGTGCCGGCCAGGAGCACCCCGACCACGTTGAGGTCGCCGCGCGCCGCCACGAAGCCGGCGAAAGGCATGATCAGCTCGGAAGGGATCGGCGGGAACACGTTCTCGAGGGCCATCAGGGCGAACACGCCCAGGTAGCCGCTGGTCTCGAGGAATTTGGTGATGAAGTCGAACATCGCTGGGCGCTCCTGATCATCTCGACAGGCCCCACCTTATCCCAGGCGCCAACACCGCTCTGTTCGCTAGGCCGCTTCCAGGGCAGATTCCTGGCGCCGGCGCCAGGCATGCGGCGACACGCCGATCACTTCGTGGAAGGTACGGGTGAAATGCGACTGGTCGCAAAATCCATGGGCGTGGGCGATCGCGGTGAGCGGCTCGCGCGAAGCCAGCATCGCGGCGCAGGCCGCGGCCAGGCGCCGGCGCATCACATACACCCGCGGCGGGACACCGACGCTGTGCTTGAAAGCGCGGGTGAAGTGGCTCACGCTCAATCCCAGGGTCGCGGCCAGGGTGCCGGTACGCAAGGTCGCGCCCAGGTTGGCGTCGATATAAGCGATGATCCGCCTGAGCTGCCAGTCCGGCAGGCCGCCTGTCCGCGGCCTGGCAGGCAGCGCAATCGGCCTGGCGGCCGGGTTCGGGAACGCAGTGTGCACGTCATTTCTCCATCGTGTCTGAACGGTGTGTTCAGGACACAATGTTGCAACGCGGCGGCCTAAGCGAAAAGACAAGTTGGTGGCAGGAGCAGCCCCCACGAAAGTGTGGGTACTACACCTCCAAAAAGCCCCGTTCGATGCCGATGGTTACTGCGTGGGTGCGGTTGCTGGCGCCCAGCTTGTCCATGATGCTGCGCATATGGCCCTTGACCGTGTCTTCCGACAGGCCCAGGCCGGCGCCGATCTGCTTGTTGGCCTGGCCACGCGCGCTCAATTCCAGCACCTGCAGCTCGCGCACGGTAAGCGGCTCCTGGCCCAGGTGCTGCGCAAGCTCCGCCGCTACCTGCGGCGGAATATAGCGGTGGCCAGCCGCCAGCTGGCGCACCGCGTCGCTCAGTTCCTTGCGCAGGGCGCTCTTGAGCAGGTAGCCCTGGGCGCCGGCCTTGATCGCCTGCATCGCGCGAGCGTCGCCGCGGAACGTGGTGAGAATCGCCAGGCAGGCCGTCGGAAACTCGGCGCGGATGGCATGGATGGTCTCCATGCCGTTCATCTTGGGCATCTGCAGGTCGACCAGGGTCACGTCGGGGCGCAGCCGGCGGTATGCGGCGACCGCCTCCTCGCCGTCCCCGGCCTCCCCGGCCACCTCCATGTCGGGCTGGCTCCCGATCACGGCGGCGATCCCTTCGCGCATCAGCGGGTGGTCGTCCGCGATCAGGACGCGGATCGGTGCGCCGTCACGCTTCAACATGGCCTCCGCCCCGGTCCTTGCGGCCAGGCACCAGCCAGACGATGGCCAGCAGCACATGGATCACCGCGCCCAGCGGCGCGTACACCAGCGACAGCAGCACCGCCAGCGCATACAGCACGATCGACACGCGGTTCTTGCCGCTCTGCCAGGACATGGCATGGCTGGCCCTGAGCGTCCACGACAGAATCATGAAGGCGATGGAGCACAGCAGCAGCACCACACCGTAGAGGGCCACCGGTCCGGAGGCCATCGGGTGCTCGCCCGCCCACGCCGTGACGAAGGGAATCAGGGACATCCAGAACAGCAGGTGCAGGTTGGCCCACAGGGCGCCCGCGTCGACCCGCGCCACCCGCTCCAGCAAGGCATGGTGGTTGACCCAGTAGATGCCGACGTAGACGAAACTCAGCGCATAGCGCAGCCAGCCCGGCAGCACCTCGGCCACGTCGCTCAGGTCGGTCGAGTGCGGCGGCTTGAGTTCGAGCACCATTATCGTGATGATGATGGCGATCACGCCGTCGCTGAAGGCTTCCAGCCTGTTCTTGTTCATTGTTCGCCATGGTCGGGGAGCCAGAGATGCAAACATAGTATCGCAACCGGCACCGCCAGCGCTACAAACCCGACCGCCAGATAGGCGAAGGCCGCCATCGCGCAGCCGACCGCAAAGGCCGCCACCGGCCAGAAGAACTTGCCGCAGCGCGCTTTTGTAGCGGCATCGCCCGCGCCGCGCAGCCAGTCGACGCCGTCGATCACGAGCTGGGTGACGTTGCCCGTCATCATCGAGGTCGGCGCCAGGCTGGTGAGCAGCAGCTTGCTGGCCGCGCTGTGCGCGCCCATTGCCATGGTGCCCAGCAGGCCGGCCGCCATCGCCAGTGGCCCGGCGCTCTTGCCCACCGGCTCGGCCAGCATGCCGCACACCATAAAGCCCAGCAGCAGCACCAATTGCAAGGTATAGCTGGGCTTGACCGCGGGCACGCCGCGCCGTTCGCAGTTGGCGACCAGCAGGCGCGCCGCCGCCACGCCCAGGATAAATGCCGGGAAGGCCAGCAGCTTGAGCAGCGAAGGCGTCTGCGAAGGCTCGGCCAGCGACACCGCGATCAGCACGAAGTTGCCCGTGACATGGGCCGTGAACAGGCCGAACAGGGCGATGAAGCCGAGCGTGTCGACATAGCCGGCCATCAGGCCCATGCTTGCGCCCTGCAGGCGCTGGAAAGTGGGCGTCTTCATCTCAGAACGCGAAGCAGCTGCAGCCCAGCGCGCCCCAGAAGCCGCCGAAGTCGGACACCGGCATGTTCGAGCGCCGGGCCCGGTCATGCTCGTGCGCGTGCACCCCGCAGGCCCCGCGGCACTGGTGGGCCAGGCTCTGCGCGACCGGCGCGGCTTTCCTGTAGTGGCCGGGCACCTTTTGCACCGGCGACCATTCCGGCAGCACCGGCAGCGGCGGCGGCCCCAGCGACGTGAACTCGGCCGCGCCGTAGACGATCTGGCCGCCCACCACGGTCAGCACCGATTCGATGGACTTGATGGCTTCTTCCTCGACGCTGAAGAAATCCGCCGAGAGCACCGCCAGGTCGGCCAGCATGCCTTCCTGGATCTTGCCCTTCTTGCCTTGCTCATTCGAGAACCAGGCGCTGCCCGTGGTCCAGAGTTCCAGTGCCACGCTGCGCGGCAGGTGGCCGGCGCTGCCGTACAGCGGCAGGCCGCCGACGGTGCGTCCCGAGACCAGCCAGTACAGCGCGGTCCAGGGGTTGTAGCTGGCCACGCGGGTGGCGTCGGTGCCGGCGCCGACCGGTACGCCGGTTTCCAGCATGTGCTTGACCGGCGGCGTGGCGCGCGCCGCCTCTGCGCCATAACGGTCGACGAAGTACTCGCCCTGGAAGGCCATGCGGTGCTGGATCGCGATGCCGCCGCCCAGCGCTTTCACGCGCTCGATGTTGCGCGGCGTGATGGTCTCGCAGTGGTCGAACATCCAGTGCAGGCCGTCGAAGGGAAGGTCGCGGTTGACCTTCTCGAACACGTCGAGCATGCGCGAGATCGATTCATCGTAGGTGGCGTGCAGGCGGAAGGGCCAGCGGTTCGCGACCAGGTGGCGCACCACCTTTTCCAGTTCGTCCTCCATGCCCGCCGCCAGGTCGGGGCGCGGCTCCAGGAAGTCCTCGAAGTCGGCCGCTGAGAACACCAGCATCTCGCCGGCGCCGTTGTGGCGGTAGTAGTCGCTGCCCTGCCCCGGCTTCACCATGTCCGTCCAGCGCTGGAAGTCTTCCAGTTCCTTGCCCTTGTTCTGGGTAAACAGGTTGTAGGCGATGCGGATGGTCAGCTGGTTGGCGCGCTCGAGTTCCTCGACGACCGCGTAGTCCTCGGGGTAATTCTGGAAGCCGCCGCCGGCATCGATCGCGCTGGTCAGTCCCAGGCGGTTCAGCTCGCGCATGAACTGGCGGGTGGAGTTCACCTGCAGCTCGCGCGGCAGGCTCGGCCCCTTGGCCAAGGTTGCGTACAGAATCATCGCGTTCGGGCGCGCGATCAGCATGCCGGTCGGGTTGCCGGAGGCGTCACGCTGGATCTCGCCGCCCGGCGGGTTCGGCGTGTCCTTGGTATAGCCGACGGCGCGCAGGGCCGCGCGGTTGAGCAGCGCGCGGTCGTAGAGGTGCAGGATGAAGACCGGCGTGTCGGGCGCGGCGGCGTTGATCTCGTCCAGGGTCGGCATGCGGCGCTCGGCGAACTGGAACTCGCTCCAGCCGCCCACCACGCGCACCCACTGCGGATGCGGGGTGCGCGCGGCCTGGTCTTTCAGCATGCGCAGCGCATCGGCCAGCGAGGGCACGCCTTCCCAGCGCAGCTCCAGGTTGTAGTTCAGGCCGCCGCGAATCAGGTGCAGGTGCGAATCGTTCAGGCCGGGGATGACGGTGCGGCCGTTCAGGTCGATGACCTGGCTGCCTTCGCTGCGGTGGCGCATCACCTCCTCCGTATCGCCGACGGCCAGGAAGCGGCCGTCGCGGATGGCGACCGCGCTGGCCTGGGGCCGGCCGCGGTCGGCCGTGTGGAAGCGGCCGTTGAAGAGAATGAGGGCCGGCGCCTGCGCCTGGGAATCATTGGTTTGCATGGTCTTCACCTTTGCGTGTTGCCCGGCGCTGGCGGCCCGGCAGGTTGAAACGAGCGGTGCGCGACGGGATGTCGCGCACCGTGGGCGTTCGCCGCGCTGTTATCGGGCAGGCACCGGCGCCAGCACTTCGTTCTCGCCCTTGTTGCGGGCCGCGGCCTTGTGCACCATGGTGTAGGCGTAGTCGACGCCCATGCCGTAGGCGCCCGAGTGCTCGGTGACGATCTTGATCACGGCGTCATAGGTGTCGCGGTGGGCCCAGTCGCGCTGCCACTCCAGCAGCACCTGCTGCCAGGTGACCGGGACCGCGCCGGCCTGCACCATGCGCTGCATCGCGAAGTCGTGGGCGTCCTTCGAGGTGCCGCCCGAGGCGTCGGCAACCATGTAGATCTCGTAGTCGCCTTCCAGCATGGCGCACAGGGCGAAGGTGGTGTTGCAGACTTCGGTCCACAGGCCGGCCACGATGACCTTCTTGCGGCCGTTCGCCTTCAGCGCGTCGCGCACCTTCTGGTCGTCCCAGGAGTTCATCGAGGTGCGCTCGAGGATCTGGTGGTTCGGGAAGACATCCAGGATCTCCGGATAGGTCTTGCCCGAGAAGGAATCGGTTTCGACGGTGGTGATGATGGTCGGGATGTCGAAGACCTTCGCTGCCTTGGCCAGGCCGACGACGTTGTTCTTCAGGGTCTGGCGGTCGATCGACTGCACGCCGAATGCCATCTGCGGCTGGTGGTCGATGATGATCAGCTGCGAGTTTTCCGGGGTCAGGACTTCGAGTTTTGGATTGGTCATGATGTCTCTCCTTGTGTGAACGTTGAAATTACCGCTTAACCGTGTTGTGCGGGCTCGTCGCCCGGTGCTGCTTTTTCTTTCGACGCCAGGCCCGTGATCTTGGGCTGGCACTCCTCGGCGAACCAGGCCGCGCTCAGCGGTGCGCCGTCGATCAGGCGCTTGGCCACGGGCACCACCTGCTCGCCGATCAGCATCCCGAGCAGGCCCACCAGGGCGATGGCCGGCGGCGCCGGCGAGCGCACGTTGAGAAAGCCGTACAGGATCCCGGCCAGGATGCCGGCGCCTAATGAAATCAGGTACATCGTCCGCTCCTTCTGTTGGCGGCGCCGCTGGCGGGCGCCGATCTCCGTGAGTATCGCCAGACGCGAAGTCCGCCGATAGAATCAGATTGCTCTTTTCGCGGCTTGCTATACAAACACTACCCCAAGCCGCTACCATGGCGGCACGCCTACGACCGGACCGCCAATTGCTCAAGCTCAGCCTCGACGCCCTCCAGATCATCGAAACCATCGCCCGCAAGGGCTCCTTCGCCAGCGCGGCCAAGGAACTGTTCCGCGTGCCCTCGACCATCTCCTACACCGTGTCCAAGCTCGAGGACGACCTGGGCGTGCGCCTGTTCGACCGCTTCGGCCCCAAGGTGGCCCTGACGCCGGCCGGCCGCGAACTGCTCAAGGAAGGCCGCTACCTGCTGCGCGCCGCCGCCGACCTCGAATCCCGGGTGCGGCGCGTGGCCTCGGGCTGGGAGACCGAGATCGCGCTGGGCATGGATTCCATGCTCTCCGCCGCCGGGCTGGAACCCGACATCCGCGCCTTCTACGAGGCCGCCGACCAGACCCGCCTGCGCATCGTCCGCGAATCGCTGTCGGGCACCTGGGACGCCCTGCTCGACCGCCGCGTCGACTTGCTGGTCGGCGCCGCCGGCGAAGGTCCGTCCGGCGGCGGCTACACCCTCGAACCGATCGGCACCAGCCGCTTCGTGTTCGCCGTTGCGCCCTGCCATCCGCTGGCCGGCGCCGACCGCCCGCTGGACAAGGCCGACCTGCTGCCCCATCGCGCCATTTCCGTCTCCGATTCGGCGCGCCTGCTGGGCGCCCGCACCGTCGGCCTGCTGTTCGGCCAGGACACCCTGGCCGTGCCGGACATGATCACCAAGTACGAATTCCAGGTGCGCGGCCTCGGCTTCGGCTTCCTGCCCGAGGCCTGGGCCCGGCCCGCCATCGACCAGGGACTGCTGGTCGAGAAGCAGGTCGTCGAGCCCAAGGCCGACGAGACTTTCTACCTGGCCTGGCGCAGCGGCGAGGACGGCGCCGCGCTCAGGTGGTGGATCGACCGGGTGCGCGCCAGCTCGCCCTTCGCCCGCATGATCGCGGAGCCTTGCGGCGCCACGCTCAACGGTCTCGCCTGAATGCCTACACCGCTTCCGTATTGATGCGGATCGTGCCCGAGAGGGTCTTGTGCACCGGGCACTTGTTGGCGATATCGGTCAGGCGCTGCTTCTCTTCCTCGCCCAGTGCGCCGACGTATTCGATATGGCGGTTGAACTCGTAGGCGCCGTCCTTCTGCCCGTGGTCGATGCGCACCCGGATGTCTTCCAGCGCCATGCCCTTGCGGGCGGCGTAGAGCTTGACGGTCAGCGCGGTACAGGCGGCCAGCGCGGCGGCCAGGATGTCGTGCGGTTCCGGGCCGGTGTCCTCGCCCCCGATGGCTTCGGGGATGTCGGTTAGCAGCTGGTGCTTCCCGATCTGGATCACGTGCTGCATCTTTCCGGTCCCGCGTGCGGCTGTCACTTGCATGGCTTGCTCCCTGGTGTCGTTGGCCGCCCCCGGCGGGGCGGCATAAAAGTTTTTATTGCGGCAGGTCGAACACCAGCACTTCGGCGGCGTCGGCCTTTTCCAGGCTCACCTGCGACTCTTCAGTCACCTTCAGCGCATCGCCGCCGTTCAGCGCGACGCCGTTCACGGTGATGCTGCCGCGGATCACGTGGACGTAGGCCTGGCGGCCCGCCGCCAGCTGGTGGGTCAGCGCATCGTCGCCATTGAGGATCGCGGCGTAGATCGAGGCGTCCTGGCGCATCGACACCGAGCCTTCGCGGCCGTCGTTCGAGGCGATCAGGCGCAGGCGGCCGGTCTTGGAGGCGGCGTCGAAGTGCTTTTCCTCGTAGCCCGGAGCTTCGCCGGCGGTGTTCGGCTCGATCCAGATCTGCAGGAAGTGCACGCCTTCCGTCTTCGAGTGGTTGTACTCGCTGTGCACGACGCCGCTGCCGGCGCTCATGCGCTGCACGTCGCCGTAGCGCAGCACCGAACCGTTGCCCATGCTGTCCTTGTGCTCCAGCGCGCCGTCCAGCACATAGGAGATGATTTCCATGTCGCGGTGGCCGTGCGAGTCGAAGCCGCGGCCCGGCGCCACATTGTCCTCGTTGATCACCCGCAGCGGACCGAAGCCCATGTGCTTCGGGTCGTAGTAGTGGCCGAAGGAGAAGGTGTGACGGGATTTCAGCCAGCCGAAGCTTGCGGCGCCGCGTTCATTGCTTTTACGTACGTTCAACATGGGATGCTCCTTTCGTGATTGGGAATCATCGAACCCGTCGATGCTCAGGACTTTTGCTTTCCCATCCTTTGCTCTGCGTTGTTCGATGCGATGGAGTCATTATGCGCGCCCTCAGCCGCCCTGAAAAACGGATAATTTGCGGCCCTATCATCGAAATTTTCGATGATCTCTCAGCGCCAGGTCCGGCTCGCCCGCGAACACCGTCTCCAGCCACTGCGCAAAGGCCTGCAGGCGGGGGCTGGCCATGCGCCCGCGTGGATACAGCAGCGAGACCGGCATCGGCGTCGGTTCCACCCCGGGCAGCACTTCGACCAGCTCGCCGCTCTCCAGATGGCGGCGCGCCTGGTAGCGGCCGAGCTGGGCCAGCCCCAGTCCCTGTAGGGCGCAGCACAGATTGGCCTCTGCGTCGTTGACGGCCAGGCCGCCGCCCAGCTCGAGCTTGACGGGGCCGTGCTCCGTCTCCAGCTCCCAGTCAAAGGCGCGCCCGGTGCGCCCCGAGAAATGCACGATGCCCTCGTGCCCGGCCAGCTCGCCGATGCTGGCCGGGACACCCCGGCGCGCCAGGTAGGCCGGCGAAGCCGCCACCAGGAAGCGCATGCTGCCCAGCGGCCGCGCCACCAGCGCCGAATCCTGCAGCACCCCGACCCGGACAGCGCAGTCGATGCCTTCCTGGGTCAGGTCGACCAGGCGGTCGCTCAGGCTGATGGTGAGCGCGAGGTCCGGATAAGCCTCCCGGAATTGCGCGATGCGCGGCAGGACGATGGCGCGGCCCAGGCTGCCCGGCAAATCGATGCGCAGCTTGCCGTGCAGCGGCCTACTCGACGCGCCCAGGAAGCCGGCCTCGGCCGTCTCGATGGCGGCCAGGATCCCGGCGCACTGCTGGTAGTAGCGTTCACCCTCGGGCGTCAGCGACAGGCGCCGGGTGGTCCGCTGCAGCAGCTGGGCGCCCAGATAGGCTTCGAGGTTCTTGATCGAGGCGCTCAGGGCCGCGCGCGGCAGGTCCAGGGTTTCCGCCGCCTTGGAAAAGCTGTTCGCCTCGACGATTCGTACGAAGGCTTGCATCGCCTTGACCTTGTCCATGATTGTTCAGAAAAAGTGACATGTATAAGCGCATTATGCCCAGATTATCTTTGAGTCATGCCTCTCTACAATGGCTTATCTCGTCCCCCCCTCTGGAGTACAACATGCAGAACAATCCCTCGCGCGGCATGGTCATGCTGCTGGCCGCGGCGGCCGGCATCATCGTCGCCAACCTGTATTACGCCCAGCTCCTGGTCGGCCCCATCGGCGCCGCCATCGGCATGCCGCCGGCCGCCGCCGGCCTGGTGGTGACCCTGACCCAGGTCGGCTACACCCTGGGCCTGCTGTTCGTCGTCCCGCTGGGCGACCTGCTGGAAAACCGGCGCCTGATCGTCACCGGCCTGGCCGCCACCGGCGCGGCCCTGCTGCTGGCCGCCACGGCCTCCGGCGCCGCGCAATTCCTGCTGGCGGCACTGGGTATCGGCCTGGGCGCCGTGGTGGCGCAGGTGCTGGTGCCCTTCGCCGCCCACCTGGCGCCCGAGGCCAGGCGCGGGCGCATCGTCGGCCAGGTGGTCAGCGGCCTGCTGCTCGGGATCATGGTCGCGCGCCCCGCGGCGAGCCTGCTGGCGGACCGCGCCGGCTGGCAGGCGGTGTTCGTGCTCGCCGCGCTGCTGGTGTGGCTGCTCGCCGCCGTGCTGCGCCTGCGCCTTCCGCAGCGCCGTCCCGATGCGGCCTTGCCTTACCGTGCCCTGATCGCTTCGCTGTGGACGGTGCTGCGCGCCACGCCGCTGCTGCGCCGCCGCGCCCTGTACCACGCCGGCCTGTTCGGCGCCTTCAGCCTGTTCTGGACCGTGGCGCCGCTGGCCCTGGCCGGCCCGGCCTTCGGCCTGTCGCAGACCGGCATCGCCATATTCGCCCTGGTCGGCATGGCGGGCGCCGTGGCCTCGCCCATCGCCGGGCGCCTGGCCGACGCCGGCCATACCTTGCCGGCCACCGCCGCCGCCCTGGCCCTCGGCGCCGCCAGCTTCGCGCTGCCGCTGCTGGCGCCGCAGGCGCACTGGCTGGCCCTCGGGCTGCTGGCCGTGGCGGCGATCGTGCTCGACGCCGCGGTCGCCGCCAACCTAGTGCTGGGCCAGCGCGCCCTGTTCACGCTCGGCGCCGAACTGCGCAGCCGCCTCAATGGCCTGTACTTCGCGCTGTTCTTCCTGGGCGGCGCCCTCGGTTCGGGCGTGGGAGGCTGGCTGTATGCGCGCCACGGCTGGCATGCGGCCCTGCTGGCGGGCATGGCCCTGCCCCTGGTCGGCCTGGCGGCCTGGGTCGCCGAATACCTGGAACAGGCCGCGGCGCGCCAGGCGGCGTGAGCGCGCCGGATATGCTTTAATCGGGCATGCGAGCACGCCGAGACCACGATGCAGCCCAAGCCCGATCCCTCCGAGCTGGATGAAGCCACCCTGGCCTGGGTGCGCCAGGTATTCCAGTCCGCACGCAGCGGCGAGGCTGGCGCCCTGGGCGCGCTGCTGGCCCAGGGCCTGCCGCCGAACCTGCGCAACGAGCGCGGCGACAGCCTGCTGATGCTGGCTTGCTATCATGGCCACGTCGATGCGGCCCGGGTCCTGCTCGAACACGGCGCCGACCCGGAGCTGATGAACGACGCCGGCCAGGCGCCCTTGCATGGCGCGGCCTTCAAGGGCGACCTGGCGGTGGCCGCCCTGCTGCTCGACCATGGCGCGCGCGCCGACCATGCGGGCCCGAACGGCAAGACCGCATTGATGTTCGCCGCCATGTTCAACCGGGTGGAGATCGCCAGGCTCCTGCTCGAACGCGGGGCCGATCCGCGCGTGCTGGATGCCGGTGGAATCGGCCTGGTGGAAGCGGCGCGCCGCATGGGTGCGGGCGATACCGCCGCCCTGCTGGCCGCCTATACCTGAGCGACTGGACGCGCCTGTTGCGTTCGCCCAACCGGATTCCCTTGAGAAACAATTGTTTCTTGACCGCAATTCCAGCCATCGCTATTGTGACGTAAAGCGAAGCGTTTTTTAACACGGCCTGTGCCTTACAGGCCGCATCGTCCTCTAGTGCACTGGTATCGCCATGGCAGAACTGCAATCCATCTCCATCGATCAGGTCCAGGTCGGGCTGTTCATCCACCTCGACCTCAAATGGTTCCAGCATCCTTTTGCCTTCGGCAAATTCAAGATCAAGTCGGAAGACCAGCTCGTCACGCTGCGCAGCCTCGGCCTGACGACGGTCCGTTACGACCCGGCGCTCAGCGATGTCGGCCCGGCGCCGGCCTCCGCTACTTCCGCCGCGTCCGCCGGGCCTGCCGCCTGTCCCGCCGCGCCCTTGAATCCGTCTGAAAGCCCGGTCATGGCGGCCAAGCGCGCGATGATGGAGCGGATCCGCCAGCAGCGCGACGACGCCGCCCGTGTCGAGCACGCCTTCGTCAATGCAGCCAAGACCATCCGCGACATCGACCGCAACCTGTTCGCGCAACCGCAGGAAACCATGCGCATGGCCAACCAGCTGGTCGGCCAGATCACGGATTCCATGCTCAACGTTTCCGAGCTCGCCATCCACATCATGGGCGACAAGCAAGGCGGCGAAGAAGTCTATGTGCACTCGCTGAACGTCACCCTGCTTTCGATGATGATCGCGCGCGACATCAAGCTGCCGCCGGATTTGGCCAACCTGCTGGGCATCGGCGCCCTGTTCCACGACGTCGGCCACAAGAACATTCCCGACAAGGTCTTGAACAAGCTCGACCCGCTCAGCCGCGCCGAGCAAGCCTTGTTCGAAACCCATTGCCAGTCCGGCGCCGAGATCGCGCAGAAGCTGGGCCTGCCCGCGGCGGCCATGGCCATCGTCCACGACCACCACGAGCTGTTCGACGGCAGCGGCTATCCGCGCGGCCTGGCCGGCGAGGCTATCGGGGTCCTGAGCCGCATCGTCTCGATCGCCAACTGCTACGACGAGCTGTGCAACCCGGTCAACATCGCGCAGGCGCTGACGCCGCATGAAGCCCTGTCGCTGATGTTCGCCAAGATCCGCGGCCGCTTCGACCCGAAGCTGCTGCAGGTGTTCATCCGCTGCCTCGGCGTCTACCCGCCGGGCACCATCGTGCAGCTGTCCAATGGCGTGATCGGCATGGTCGCCACCGTCAACACGGCGCGTCCGACCAAGCCGGTGCTGACCGTGTACGAGGCCGGGGTGGCCGAGGAAGACGCGATCCTGATCGACCTGGACCGCGAGACCGACCTGAACATCGTGAAGTCGATCCGCCCGGCCCAGGTGCCCAAGGACATCTTCCACTATCTGAGCCCGCGCAAGCGGGTGAGCTATTACTTTGACGCCGGCAAGCAAGGCCAGCACGGGGCACTCTGATGAACAGCCTGCAGCAACTGATGCTGGATCACAGCCCCCACATGATGATGCTGGTCGATCCGAGCGACCTGCATATCGAGCTCGTCAATCGCGTGGTCGAGCAGACCCTCGGCTATTCCAGCGAGCAGCTGCGCGCCATGAGCATCACCGACATCGAAAGCTCGCTGCAGGACGTCTTCTACTGGGAGGACGTGCGCGGCGGCAGCTGCCAGGACATCGCGGCGCAGCAGGGCGAATACCGCTGCGCCGACGGGAGCATCGTGACGGTCATGAAATCGGTGCGCGCTATCCAGCACGAGGGCGCGGCGCTGCTGCTGGTCCAGGCGCGCGACACCCGCCACGAGCGCCAGGTCGAGGAGCTGCTGGACCGCACCTTGGCGCAGTTGCGCGCCACCCTCGAATCGACCGGCAGCGGCATCCTGGTGCTGGACTGGCACGGCAGGATCACCAGCATGAACCGCCAGTTCAGCGAGATGTGGGGCATCCCGGGCGCCCTCCTCCAGGCCAACGACGACACGGCGATCATCGCCCACATCGCCGGGCAGGTCGAGGACGGCGAGGCCTGCAGCCAGCGCCTGCAGCAGGTGGCGGAACTGGACGAGACCGACGACGTGCTGCGCCTGAAGGACGGGCGCTACTTCGAATGCCGCTCGCGTCCCCAGTACCTGGGCGAGCGCGTGGTGGGACGGGTGTTCGGCTATACCGACGTCACGGCCCGCCAGCGCGCCGAGGAAGCGCTGCGCGAGTCGCACGACCTGCTCGAATCGAAGGTCCAGGAACGCACCCGCGACCTGCAGGAGGCCAATGCCGGCCTCGAAACCGAAAGGGCGCGCCAGGCGGAACTGATCAAGAAGCTCGGCGTGGCCCAGAGCCAGCTGCTGCAGTCTGAGAAGATGGCGTCGATCGGCGTGCTGGCGGCCGGCGTCGCCCACGAGATCAACAACCCGATCGGCTTCGTCAATTCCAACCTGGGCAGCCTGCAGCGCTACGCCCACTCGCTGCTGCGCCTGCTCGACGCCTACGAAGGCTACGAATCGCGCCTGAGCCAGCAGGACCGCGACGCCATCCAGCAGCTGAAGGTCGAGGTCGACGCCGACTACCTGCGCGAAGACCTCGACAGCCTGCTGAGCGAGTCGCTCGACGGCCTGGGCCGGGTCAAGCGCATCGTCCAGGACATGAAGGATTTCTCGCACGTGGACGGCGGCGACCTGCAGTTCGCCGACCTCGAAGGCGGCTTGAACAGCACCCTCAATGTGGTCTGGAACGAGATCAAGTACAAGGCCGAGGTCACCAAGGAATATGCGAATATTCCGCAGATCGAATGCTATCCGCAGCAGCTGAACCAGGTGTTCATGAACCTCCTGGTCAATGCCGCGCACGCGATCGAGAGCGCCGGCCACATCACCCTGCGCACCGGGCACGACGACACCTGGGTATGGGTCGAGATCGAGGACACCGGCAAGGGCATCCCGCCGGACAACCTGAGCCGGATTTTCGAGCCCTTCTTCACCACCAAGCCGGTGGGCCAGGGAACCGGGCTCGGATTGTCCCTGTCCTACGGCATCGTGCAGAAGCACGGCGGCCGGATCGACCTGAGCAGCGAAGTCGGCAAGGGCACGCGTTTCCGCGTCGTGCTGCCCAAGCAGGTTCCGAAGAAGGAAGCGGGCGAGCAGGCGGCGGCGCAGGCAGCCACTTAAGCAAGCCGCATGGGCGCGCACGGCAGGATGCCGTTTGCAAATAGTGCTTACATCTGGCGTAATAGTTCCATTGCCCAGATGAGGGGCGGCCTGGAACATGCCTTATGGAAAAACCGCGTATTCCGCCGGAAGAAGCCCACCGCATCGCTTCGCTGTACGCCACCAAGCTGCTCGGGACCGGCCCCGAGGAGGCCTTCGACCGGATCACCCGCCTGACCGCGCGCCTCCTGATGGCGCCGATGGCCGTGGTTTCCCTGGTCGGCAAGGACACCCAGTGGTTCAAGTCGCGCACCGGCACCGAACTGCGCGAGACCGGGCGCGACGTCTCGTTTTGCGGCCACGCCATCCTCACCGACGAACCGCTGGTGGTGCCCGACGCCGCCAACGATCCCCGCTTCTCCGACAACCCGCTGGTGACGGGCGGGCCCGGCATCCGCTTCTATGCGGGCGTCCAGCTGCATTCCGTGGATCGCATGAAGCTCGGCACCCTGTGCATCATGGACACCAGGCCGCGCACCCTCAGTTCCCAGGAGCTGGACGACCTGCGCGACATGGCGCGCCTGGTCGAACAGCAGATCTACCACCGCCAGCTGGCGATGGCGGCCCAGGAACTGCAGCGCGAGCTCGATGTCGAGCCGGGCGCGCTGCGCCTGCCCGCCGCCGGCCAGGTGGCCTACCTGCTGAACCACGACATGCTGACCGGCCTGGCCAACCGCCCTGCCCTGGTGCGCGCGATCCAGACCGGCATCGCCGGCTGGCGCGAACGCGGCGAGCACGCCATCGTCGCCTCCATCAACCTGGACCGTTTCAAGCGCCTCAACGAGCTGCTCGGCCACCGCGCCGGCGACGAGGCCCTGGTGGCGATCACCCGCAGCCTGCAGGACAAGCTGCGCGACGGCGACATGCTGGCGCGCGCCGGCAGCGACGAGTTCATCGTGCTGCTGGGCGACGCCGGCGACGACAACGAGGCGCGCGCCTTGCTGGACCGTCTGCTCAAGGCGGTCAACCGCCAGATCGTCTCCGGCGATAACGAAATCGCGATCACCTGCAGCATCGGCTACGCGCGCTATCCCGACAACGGCGACGACGCCGACGCCCTGCTCACCAGCGCGGCGCTGGCGATGCGCCATGCGAAGTCCCTCGGAGGCGGCGTGGTGCACCAGTTCTCCAGCGACCTGCGGCACGAACTGGGCCGCCGCCTGACCCTGGAAAGCCACCTGCGCCGCGCGGCGGAGCACGGCGAACTGTTCCTGCAATACCAGCCCAAGATCGATATCCGCAACGGCGGCGGCGCGAGCGCAGCAAGCGGCCCGATCGCCGGCTTCGAAGCCCTGGTCTGCTGGCAGCATCCGGAATACGGCCTGATCAGGCCCGACGAATTCATTCCCATCGCCGAGGAAACCGGCCTGATCGTACCGATCGGCGAGTGGGCGCTGCGCACCGCAGTGGCCCAGCTGGCCGCCTGGCGCGAGGAAGGCCTGCCGGGGATTCCGGTGGCGGTGAACCTGTCGGCCCGCCAGTTCCTGCAGACCGAGGTGGTGGCGCTGGTCGGCGAGCTGCTGGGCGCCTCCACCGTCGATCCGGGCACGCTGGAACTGGAGCTGACCGAGTCGGTGTCGATGACCGATCCGGTCGCCAGCGCCTCCATCATGCGCAGGCTGCGCGAGCTGGGCGTCACTCTCAGCATCGACGACTTCGGCACCGGCTACTCGAGCTTTTCCTATCTCAAGCGCCTGCCCATCGACAAGCTCAAGATCGACAAGTCCTTCATCATCGACATGACCCAGAGCGCGGAATCGCTGGCCATCGTGCAGGCCATCGTGGCGATGGCCCACCGCCTGCACCTGGTGGTGGTGGCCGAAGGGGTGGAGACGGCCGACCAGGTCGCGGCCTTGCGCAAGGCGGAGTGCGACCAGATCCAGGGCTACTATTACTCGCGGCCGCTGCGCGCGGAAGACTGCCCCGCCTACATCCGCGCGCACGGGGCCGCGGGGGGGGGGCGCCCCCCCCCCCCCCCCCCCCCCCCCCCCCGCCCGGACACGCCCCCCCCCCCCCCCCCCCCCCCCCCCCCCCCCCCCCCCCCCCCCCCCCCCCCCCCCCCCCCCCCCCCCCCCCCCCCCCCCCCCCCCCCCCCCCCCCCCCCCCCCCCCCCCCCCCCCCCCCCGCCCCCCCCCCCCCCCCCCCCCCCCCCCCCCCCCCCCCCCCCCCCCCCCCCCCCCCCCCCCCC